>NZ_BAABLK010000094.1:0-103043 GCF_039544305.1 Paeniglutamicibacter antarcticus | reverse complement strand
TTACGTGAATGTGAAGGGCGACTATGTCAAGGCGTTCTGGAACATCGTGAACTGGGCTGATGTGTCGGCTCGTTTCGAGGCTGCCCGTAAGGGTGCTGCTGCGTTGATCGTCCCGGGCAAGTAACACACCTAGGCATACGGAAGGGCGGCTTTGCCTCGGGAAACCGAGATAAAGCCGCCCTTCGCGTGCTTGGAGCCGAACCCCTTGAATGCTCAGAAGCGGGAAGATGAGCCCGAACCGGAGAAACTGCCTCCGCTGGAGCCGTAACCCGTGCTGCCACCGGAGGAGCTAGGAGTGCGATGGGACTGGACGCTGGACCGGGCGGACCTGAATCCCGTGTTGAAGCCGACGGCCGTCCAGAACATGTTGGACGGATACACGGTGCCCAGGATGCTGGGGGACGGTGAAGTCCTGCTGCGGCCGCTGGATTCGGGAGTGCGCATTGCCGCTCGCATGAGATCGGCCTCTTCGTTGTCCTTTGAGTACTTGGCGATTACCGCCTCGGAGTATTCCTTGAGCAGGCCGGTTAGCTCTTTCTGGAATGCTGTGATCTTGTCCAAGGCGTCGTCGGGGCTGATCTGCTTCGACTGCAGTGCGGCGCCCAATCTTTCCATCCCGGCTGCCGTCGCCGCCTTGAAACGGTCCAAGGCGATGGCCGAGGGTGCCTCGGGCGCCGCATGCTGGCCCGTGGTGAGGTTGTCGATTTCCGACAGGTCCTCGCGTAGCGGAGCAATCTGCCGCTCCCAGGCACTTTCCCAGCCGGAGCCCATGTTCAGGAGCATGTTCGTATCGTGGATGACATCGTCCAAGCGATCGAGCTCGACGGCCTTGGCGGAGTATTTTTTCATGAACTTCACGGTATCGCCGCGTACGTGGGACTTGGCATCCATTCCGTTTGCCTTGTTGCTCATTTCGGCAAGCTCAGAATAGGCGGCCATGAACCCGCGATACTTCTCCAACACCAGACTTCCGTACCGTGAATCGGGGTCGATGGTCTTCGCGTTGAGCTCGGTGACTTCAAGATCCATGCTCACGTTCGAGTAGCTGGCGTTCCCCATTGCCAGGGCTTCTTCGGAACGTTTCCGGTAGTGCTTGCGAACACCCATCGTGGTGACAGTGCTTATTCCCCCAACGAGCAGGATGACGACGCCCCAGAGAATAGCGAACGGCGATGCATACCAGGGGCGATTCATGATCTTCGCAGCACTTTTGACCCCAGCGATGGTTCCGTCGGTCCACTGTGCCTCGCGATAAAGGTCCTTGGTGGCTTCCTGGATTTCGTCACGCTGCGAGGGGGAGACCTTGCGGTCCTCACCGAAGTACGTTCCGACCTGCCTGCCGGAACGATCGAGGGTGAAGACGAACAGTGAATCCGCCCATTTCTGGCCGTCAGCGCTCAGCCATTCAGGATGTTTGTCGCGCGCGAAACGCAAAACTTCCTCATTGAGGTCGTCTTCGTACTCGCCATCCCGAGTGTAGATGGCCACCTTTGTTGGTTCGTGGAACTTGATCTTCTCGATGGCAGGAACCAGCGTGTTGGAATCCAGGGTCCCGGCGGTGTCCTCCACAACGACGTCGGTGGCCTGTGCTGCCATCGCTGCGGGGGCGCCTGTGAGGAGGACCATGGTGCCGAGGACCAGGATGGAGAGAACTTTTCGCATGCGTAGTTGTGCCCTTCGTCTATTCAGATCTTTCCTAGAACCCTACCGGTCAATGTGAATCGTTGGACTAGGGTCCCGGTGCCCGCCGGTGTCGTCGCTGATGCAAGGCGTACACGTCGGCCATGGTCGCCTGGTATTGATCCGAGCATCAGGAGTAGGGTGTCAGGCCGCGCTGCCGCACTGAAAAAGGGGAACGGCGGTGTGCACGTTACTTGGTTGCTTCGTGGTGTCGACCTGCTTTGTGAATCAAGGAGAACGCGTCGTCGTTCAGGAAGCCGGCGCAGGTGACCCACCGCGCCGAGGTGCGCTAGGGGCCAATCCGCATTCCACCGGTGGCCATCGTATGCGGGGGATACCTTGGCGGACGGTGCCGGCTCCGACGTGACAGCAGTTGGCGGGTTGCCGTGCCCGAAAGTCCTACGTTCGGCGACCTGGTTCCCGCGTATTCCGGCAAACCCCGCGGGGATCAGTGGCCGAGCAACGCCATCAGCAACAGGATCGAATCCAGCAATGCCGGGGCTTGTTCAATAACCAGCAGCAGGCCCAATCCGATCATGATCACGCCGCTGGCCAGCGTGATGAATCGAGCGGCGGTTGGCCGCTGCCGCAATAGCGCCCGGGCGCCCAGGGCAACGCCCGTATAGATGAAGATTGATAGCACCATGTGGCTAGTGCCGAGTATCGCTGTTTGTACGGGTACCGAAAAGGAGGCCTCTGCATGAATGAACTGGGGAATCAGTGCGAGGTACAGCAGTAGGGCTTTCGGATTGGTGCCGCTTGTACCCAGTCCGCGGAAGAACGCCGGCCCGAAGAACCGTTGCGTGGTTTTCTGCAGCGCAGCCGCAGCGACCTGAGTGCGGACCGCAACCTTCACCGAACCTTCGATAGTGGAGTGAATCGGCTCATCCAGCGCTTGGGTTCCGGTGTCTTCGGCCTGGATTTCTTCTGCGTTGAATCCTGCCCTGCGCCACGATTTACAGGTGCTGACGCCCAACCAAAGCAGGTAGGCCGCCCCCGCGAGCGTGAGCCATGAAAGCAGTTGAGGCCGACTGGCAACCACGGCTGCCATTCCGACGACGATCAGTGCCGTGTGGAAGATGTAGCCACTGGATAATCCGGCAACGGCCGAAGAGACCCGATGCCGGCCCAATCCCGCGGAGATCGCGTAGGTCCAATCGGCGCCGGGCGTCATGGCCAGGGCGAAGGAAACCGCGATGAATGCGAGGAAGGTCTGGACGGCCATGATCACTTTTCTTTTCTGCTGTGGAGGTATACCGGCAAGTTTAGGAAGAAAACCTCGAGAGGTGCTTGCCGGTTCTTGCACTAAACGATGAGACTGGAAGATTAAATCCGAAACGCAATCCATATTGCGCAAGAATCTTGCGTAACATCTGTGGATAGGTGAGAAAGATCTATCGAAGGGCTCTGACATGGACGGAATCGATCGCGCTATCCTGCGAAAGTTGCAGGAGAACGGGCGCATGACCGCGACTGCCTTGGCGGTGGGCGTCGGGCTGACACTCGCTCCTTGCCATCGGAGGCTGAGGGAGCTGGAAAACAACGGGGTCATCCGGGGGTACGGTGTCGATGTCGATCCGGCCAAAGTTGATCTGGGGTTCGAAGCCATTATCTTTGTGACCTTGCGGGACCGCTCGAGCATGAAGGATTTTGAGCGCGAGGTTGGCGAGATCGGTCAAATCATCGATGCCCAGCGGCTGTTTGGTGAGCCTGATTTCTTGCTGCGCGTAATGGCTTCGGACCTGCCTGCTTATCAGCGGTTCTATGACGATGTCCTGGTGGGGCTGCCCGGGGTGGAAAAATTAACCAGCACAATCGTCATGAAAAACCTCAAGTCCGGGGGCCGGCTGCCGCTTTAGCCACACGGCTGTAGTACGGTCTTGGCTGACGTGGCGGCGGCTCCGGTTTACGAGCCCCGAGCTGGCTATTGTGAAATCCACCCAGCTGCGTGATGCTGAGGAAACCACGGCAAGCCGTGGAGCAGTGGAGAGCCCGAAATCAAGGAAGAAATCATGTATTTCCGCAGAGCGAAACCGTTTCAAAGGTATCGGCCATGAGCTCGATGCGGGTCGTCTTGCGTGGCGGCCCATTCGACGGCCGAGAAATGACCATCTGGGATTGGCCGGCTGCGCAGATGGTTGAATCGATGCCGACGGATCCGCATCGGGAAGAACGCGTGCGGGCCCGCTACCTAGCCAGGACCACCAGCACGTCCGGTGGCGAACCGCGGGAAATGATCTGGGATGGCGCACACAGGGTCGGGGGGATCCACCACGGCTGACGAGGCCGGAACTACATCGAAATACGTCGTGCCTGAAATTGGAAGCAAACGGGCCATGGTTTGAATCGTTGCTTCACCGCCCTGCCGCGTGCGGAAAGAAACGAGTGACATCCGCCAGGAATGCACAGCCGGATGTCACTCGTTGCAGGTGCCCCCGGCGCGACTCGAACGCGCGACCTAGAGATTAGAAGGCTCTTGCTCTATCCATCTGAGCTACGGGGGCCGGGCACAAGAATCATAGCCTAAACAACGGACACGCTCATATTCCATTCTTGGCCATACCGAGTTGGGAGTGCTACCGAGGCTCTGAAAAGTAATTACTCCGGACGTATGATGAAAGTGTCAACTATCGCCGTTGGAGGATGCGGACGACCAGTAGCCTCATTTATCGTTTGACCGCCGAAAGGATGGCAGTTACCCAGTATGTCCGAAGCACCCGTTGAAGTGGGGGGAAACCCGACGATCGCATCTTGGCGCAACTCCATCTTTGGCATCTTCTTTTTATGTGGCTTCGCGTTTGCTACGTGGGTTTCACGGCTTCCGGCGGTGCGGATGCAACTGGAGCTCTCCACTTCCGATGTAGGTATCTTGCTCTTTTCCCTGGCAATCGGGTCCATCGGCGGACTGGCGTTCGCCCCGGGCATCTTGGCGCGCCTGGGGATCCGGCGCGGTATCAAGCTGGGGCTGCTGAGCCTTGGTGCGGCACTGGTTGCGCTGGGTGGTGTGACGGAGATGTTGGGCAGCACCGGAGGAGCCATGGTGGTCCTTGCAGTCTACGGTTTCGTGTTTAGCGCCACCGATGTGATGATGAACGTCGACGGAGCCGCGGTCGAACGTTCGCTGGATAAGACCGTCTTGCCGATGATGCACGCATTTTTCAGTTTCGGGACCATTATCGGCGCGGTCCTTGGTGCAGGAGCGGCCCGGTTCGACATCGATGTGATGTGGAACTTCACCATTGTTGGTGCCTTGATCATGGGGCTGGGACTTTACTTCGTTCGCAACGTTTCCGGACTTGAACCGGTGCCGAATGGTGCTCCCGCCGCGATCCCCGCCCCAGAAAACAGATGGAGGCGCATCCGCGTCCTGTTCCGGGACGGGCACCTGATGCTGATCGGATTGATGGTTGCCGGTCTGGCATTTGCCGAAGGGACTGCCAACGACTGGCTCACGATAGCCGCGGTTGACGATCACGGCTTCAGCGAAGCCAACGGCGCGTTGGTCTTTGGGGCCTTCGTTGCCGCGATGACCGCCGGACGCATCTTCGGCGGCCCGCTTATCGACAGGGCCGGGCATAAACAGGTATTGATGTTCATGGGCCTGCTTGGGCTTAGCGGCATCGTGCTGTTCATCGTGGCCACGTCCCCATGGGCCGTCTTCACCGGTGCGCTGCTGTGGGGACTGGGAGGTTCACTTGGATTCCCGGTGGGCATGAGCGTTGCGGCGGCACATCCGACCGAGGGGCCCCGACGCGTAGGAATCGTTGCCGTGTTCGGCTACTCGTCAATGCTTGTCGGTCCACCCGTGTTGGGGTTCCTTGGTGAACACTTCGGGGTGCTCAGGGCGTTTACCGTCGTCGCGGTCGTTCTCCTCCTGACCCTGGTGATCACGCCAAAGGCAACTGCTGTGCAGGGCCCCGCTTCGGCGGCACAACGAATCGACTAGTGACCGAAACGCATTGGATCGACCCTTTCGTCGGCAGTACCATCGAGTTCGTCGATGGCCAAGACCTCTGCCGGAGACAGGTTAAACGCAAAGACATCCAGGTTTTCAACCATCCGATCCGGGTTCGAGGTCTTGGGGATCGGCACTACGCCGCGCTCTATGTGCCAGCGCAGCACAGCCTGGGCAGGGGTCACCTTGTGGGCGGCTGCCGCCTGCACAACCGGTGAGGTCTCCAGGAGTCCGTGTTCGCCGCGGCCCAGCGGGGCCCACGCCTCGGTGAGTATGCCGTGTTCGGAGTGGAATGCCACACGTGCATCGTCGAGCCAAAACGGTGAGAGCTGGAACTGGTTGACGTCGGGAACCACCCCGGTGGCATCAATAATTTCCTGGAGTTGCTCGACGGTGAAGTTCGAGGTGCCGATGGCCCTGACCCTCCCGCGCTTGAGCAACTTGACCAGCCCCTCCCAAGCCTGTACGTAGTTTCCTTGATTCGGGTTGGGCCAGTGGATCAGGAACAAGTCGATGTAGTCCACTCCCAGACGCTTGCAGGAATTCTCCCAAGCGTCCATCACACCCTGGACGGAATGCCATTGCGCATTGAACTTGGAGGTAATGAAGATTTCCTCGCGGGGAATGGACGTGGAACCGATGCCCTCGCCAATGCCCTCCTCGTTGCCGTACTGCTCCGCCGTGTCGATCAGCCGGTAACCGGCCTCCAATGCGTGGGCGACTGCCGCTCCGGCCTGGATATCGTCCAGCGGCCAGGTGCCTAGGCCAATGGATGGCATGAAGGCGCCATTGTTGAGTTCGCGTAACGGGACCGATGCGTAGTTATCTGACATTTGGCCATGCTATTGCACCAATCGCTTTCCCGATAGAGGGCCCCGGCGTGCACTACACAGCAACCCTGGAGACCTGGACCTGCGGTGGCAAGAGATCCTCGCAAAGAGGGACGCGTTCCTTGCCGGGGCCGTGGCAAGTTAGAAGGACGAGGCAAGGGGAGGTATCCAGAAGACCGGAGGCCATCGTCCATCCCGAGGGAAGGCACCAAAGGCTGTGAAGTTCAATTTTCGGGACATCTCGCTCTTCGTCGCGATCACCTTCAGGCTCGCCTGGCTGGTGGCATTGCCTCTGTGGCAAGGCGACGGACATTTCGATGCCCACTTCGGCACCGCGGCCCTGGCCATGATGTTCACCCCCGCGGTCGCTTCATTGGTGATGGTTTTCATCGTTGAACGTCCCCCGGCCAAGGCGCATGCCTTGGGCCTCTGGCCGCTCAAACCTGCCGGACGCCTGCTGTTGGGCCTGGGCCTGGGCCTGGGTCTTGTGGTTCCCGTGGCGCTCGTTTTGGCGGCACTTCCGATCGGCGCCGCCCTCGGCGTCTACCCGGCCGATTATGAGAACCTTTCCGGCTTCAAAATGATGCTCGGAGCCCAGCTTTCCACTTCAGGGCAGGGCGAACTGCCCTTGTCTATCGAGATGCTGGTGGCGCTTCAGTTTCTCAACGTGCTGGCGGGTTCGGTGATCAACCTGGTGCCCGCGTTGGGCGAGGAGCTCGGCTGCCGTGGCTGGTTGTTGCCCAAGCTCCTAAGGTACGGCCAGGTCAAGGCGATCGTGATCTCCGGAGTCATTTGGGGTGTCTGGCATGCACCACTGATCCTGCTGGGCTACAACTATCGGCTGGCTCCCGGTTGGCTGGGGGTACCATGATGACGAGCATGTGCATCCTTGTCGGGGCGGTCTTCGGCTGGTTGAGCCTGCGCTCCGACTCCGTGTGGCCAGCGGCACTGGCGCACGGCACGTTCAATGCGGCGGCAGGGTTCTTTCTGGTCTTTGCGGCGGTCGGCGCCCCGGCCAACACCGTCAACGCGACCATTCTTGGATGGTCCGCCTGGATCGCTCCGCTGGCTGTTGTCATCGTCCTGGTGGCCCTTGGACAATTCCGTCGCCTTTCGACGGTAGAGAGCCGCCGGAGGCAGTTACCCCCACAACCACCGTTTGACGGCTAGCTGTGATCGCGCATTCAGCGGCTTGTCCACAATCGCTACCCCGTTCTGCAAGACGTTGACGATGCACCTCCACACTGGGGTGATCGCGGCAGGAGACGCCTGCCCACATCCAAGCATTGGAGTGCACCATGACGGACCACATAACCTTGCGCGGTGTAGTGGGAACCGAGCGCCGCCAAAGCGGGGAAAACAGCGGAACGCTCATCGCCAAGTTTCGCTTGGTCAGCAACGAACGGCGGCAGGATCCGGATACCGGAAAATGGGCCGATGTACACAGCAACTGGTACACGGTCTCTTGCTTCCGCGCCATGGCGACCAACCTGCTTGAAAGCATCCACATGGGGGACCACGTAGTGGTCTACGGGAAGATGCAGGTTCGCGAGTACGACCGCAAGGACGGCACCCGCGGCTTCAGCGTTGACATCGAGGCCATGGCAATGGGTCATGACCTCCGATTCGGAGTAAGCCGTTTTGAACGCGTTCGGGGCGGTGGCAGCGAAGAAAACATCGATCGGCGTACCACTCACGCCATGCAGAACCCTGGCCAAGGGGAGGCAGTCGAGGAATTCCCGCAGACCGGTTGGCCCTCCGACGACCCCGGTTCCGAGGATGAAGCGGCCTAGCTGATCACGCAATTTGGACCAGTGATGTGTCGGCGGCCACTGCATGTGATGCGGTGGCCGCCCAATGTGTGCAGGAACATGCGCCATCGGTGGAATCCGGGGATAAAAATTGTGAGTAAGCCCGCCACAGGCACTAGCCTTGAAGGTATGGCGGAATTCATTTACACGATGACCAAGGCTCGCAAGGCCGTTGGCGACAAAGTCATTCTCGACAATGTCAGCATGTCGTTCTACCCAGGCGCGAAGATCGGCGTCGTGGGTCCGAACGGTGCGGGCAAGTCTACGATCCTGAAGATCATGGCCGGGTTGGACACACCCTCTAACGGCGAGGCGCGTCTAAGCCCCGGATACAGCGTTGGGATCCTGTTGCAGGAACCACCGCTGAACGAAGAAAAGACAGTCTTGGGCAACGTCCAGGAGGGAGTCGGTGAGATCTACCAGAAGATCTCCCGGTTCAACGAGATTTCCGAAGAGATGGCCCAAGACGGTGCCGACTTTGATGCATTGCTCGAGGAAATGGGACACCTGCAAGAGGCCATCGATACGGCGGATGCCTGGGATATCGATTCCCAGCTCGAACAAGCAATGGACGCGTTGCAGTGCCCGCCGGCTGATTCCCCGGTATCCCACCTCTCCGGTGGAGAGCGTCGCCGAGTTGCGTTGTGCAAGCTCCTGCTGCAGAAACCTGACTTGTTGCTCCTTGACGAACCCACTAACCACTTGGACGCCGAGTCCGTGTCGTGGCTGGAGCAGCACCTCAAGGCGTACCACGGTGCAGTTCTCGCGGTGACCCACGATAGGTACTTCCTGGATCACGTGGCCCAGTGGATTGCTGAAGTGGACCGTGGCCGCTTGATCCCCTATGAAGGCAACTACTCCACGTACCTCGAAAAGAAGCGCGACCGTCTCGAGGTCCAGGGCAAGAAGGACCAGAAGCTGGCCAAGCGCCTGAGCGAAGAACTCGAATGGGTTCGCTCCAACGCCAAGGGCCGCCAGACCAAGTCGAAGGCCCGTCTGGCTCGCTACGAGGAAATGGCTTCGGAGGCCGAACGCACCCGGAAGCTGGACTTCGAAGAAATCCAGATTCCAGCTGGGCCGCGACTGGGTTCGTTGGTCATCGAGGCCAAGAACCTGAAGAAGGGCTACGACGACCGCGTACTGATCGACAACCTTTCCTTCACGCTGCCGCGCAACGGTATCGTCGGCGTGATCGGGCCCAACGGTGTCGGCAAGTCGACCCTGTTCAAGACCATTGTTGGAATGGAGCCGATTGATGGCGGCGAGCTGAATATCGGCGACTCCGTCAAGATCTCCTATGTCGACCAGAACCGTGGTGGCATCGATCCGGAGAAGTCGTTGTGGGAGGTCGTGTCCGACGGCAACGATTACATGCACGTCGGCCAGGTAGAAGTCCCTTCACGGGCTTATGTCGCTGCCTTCGGATTCAAGGGACCGGACCAGCAGAAGAAGGCAGGTGTGCTCTCCGGTGGTGAGCGAAACCGCCTGAACCTGGCGCTGACCCTCAAGCAGGGCGGCAACTTGCTGCTGCTTGACGAGCCGACTAACGACCTCGACGTCGAAACGCTCTCCAGCCTGGAAAACGCGCTGCTCGAATTCCCGGGTTGCGCCGTGGTCGTATCGCACGACCGTTGGTTCCTGGACCGTGTGGCGACCCACATCCTGTCCTACGAGGGCACCGACGAGAACCCGGCGAACTGGCACTGGTTCGAGGGCAACTTCGAGTCCTATGAAGCGAACAAGGTCGAGCGCTTGGGCCCTGAAGCAGCTAAGCCGCACCGCGTCACCCACCGTCGCCTGACCCGCGGCTAGGGAGGTCCCTGCCGTGCGCGGCAGTAGCTTCCATGGTCAAACCAAAGGCCCGGATCCCCACCGATTACTCGGTGCCGATCCGGGCCTTTGGCGTTCCGGGCTATTCGCCGTCGTCCTTGGGCAGACGAACCATGCCTTCCTGTGCGACGGTGGCCACGAGCTGTCCGGCGCGGTTGAAGATCCGTCCGGTGGCCAAGCCGCGGGAACCCGAGGCGCTGGGTGATTCCTGCACATAGAGAAGCCACTCATCGACCCTGAACGGGCGGTGCCACCACATGGCGTGATCCAAGCTGGCCACTGACATGCCCGGGGTGATCCATGCCAGCCCGTGGCGTCGCAGAACAGATTCGAGAAGCGTGTAGTCGCTGGCAAAGGCCAGTGCAGCCCGGTGCAGGGCATCGTCGTCGGGCATGGCTGAGTTGGTTTTCATCCACACCGCGTTGGCAGCGCTTCGGTCCTCGGAACCCTTCAAGAACAGCGGCTCGCTGATGTAGCGAATGTCGAAGGGCCTGTTGAACGCATATTCCTTGGCAACGGGGTGGTTGATATCGCCGATCAGCTCCGCGGTCGAAGGCAGCGACTCGGGATCCGGGATTCCTTCGGGCATGGTGTCTTGGTGGTCGATGCCCTCGTCGTATGTCTGGAACGAGGCGATCATCGAAAGGATGGGCACCCCGTCCTGGTACGCATGGACCCGGCGTGCCGAGAACGAACGACCGTCCCGCAGCCGTTGCACCCCGAAAGTGATGGGCAGCCTCGCGTCTCCCGCACGCAGGAAGTATCCGTGCATGGAATGTATGGGTCGGGCCTGCTCGACGGTCTTGGACGCTGCCATCACGGCCTGGCCGAGCACCTGGCCGCCGAAGATCCTGTTCCTTGACTGCGGTGGTGTGTGGCCGACGAAGATGTCTTCATCGGTCCGCGCCTCGGGATCACCGCTTAGGTCAAGCAGCTCAATCAGTTTCGGCGTCGTCGTGTCTTGGGTGCTCACGTTTGTGCTCCTTGAAAGGGAGAAATAATGATCTGGTTAGACACTATCGCCCCGAGGAGTTGTTCGGCGTATCGACGCCCTGTTCCGCCGTTGGGGAAAATCCGATGGGGCCACGCCGTACCGACGCCGTGTTCAGCCGTCGGGGGAAGACTGATTGAGCCCGGCCGCTTCGAACATGAAAGTATGGTGGCATGGCAAGTGAAACCGTTGTACTTGAGGATCAGGAAACCGTTGCGGATCTGACCACGTTCCTGGCACGCGCTCGATCGATCGAGGACGGGGCGGTCATGATGCACGCCGCGGGCAACGCCCTGGCGTTGTACGTGCCGGTGCTCTATCCGGAGTTTCTTGGCAATGCGGTTCCCACGGTGTTGGGGATGCGCGCTGTGCGGCTCTCGGTGCCAGCCAAGACACAGGGCGTGTACGCCATCTCCGCATTGACCGACAGATTGGCCCGCATGGGCGAGGAGTTGCTGGAACTTTCCGTGCCGCCGACGGAGGTCAAGGCGTCATGGACCGGCCAGCAGGTGCCTCGGGGCGGCTGGGAGCAGCAAGGGATACTGGACGACGATATGTTGGTCACCGAGGCGCTGCGCGGAATGAGCGTGGTGGCGCAGGCGCTACCGGCAAACGCCGGCAGTCCCGTGCTCAAATCGGTGCGCGCCAGGATCTGGTCCACGACGGTCGAGGGAGTGGGTACACCGACGCCACTTGCCGTGGCCTTCGGGGCCCATGCGCTGGGGTTCCTTCGTGCGGGGGAGGCCTCCACACTGTATTCATCCGGCCAGTGGCTGCGCCTGAGCAGCGGCGGCGGGCATATGCTGGCACGGCAGGGCGGAATCTTGGGCTGAGGTCCGGAGTCAGGTGGCGGACCCCGGGACCTCGGATCGGGGCTACTGGTCCGGTGCGTTCACCAGCGAGTGGGCTGCCCGGTCGAAGTAGTCCCAGAGGGTCTCCTCTTGCAAAGGCGGCAATCCCAAGGAGTCCACGGCAAAGCGCATGTGCTTGAGCCAGACATCTCGGTTGTGGGAATTGATCGTGTAGGGATGGTGGCGCATGCGCAGGCGTGGGTGGCCGCGTCGTTCGCTGTAGGTTTTCGGCCCACCCCAATATTGTTCCAGGAACAACTGCAGGCGCATGGCGGCCGGGCGCAGGTCTTGCTCCGGGTACATGGCACGGAACTCAAGGTCCTCGGCAACGGAGTCGTAGAAGCTTTCCGTGAGTTTGCGGAAGGTTTCCCGACCGCCGACCTGTGCGTAGAAAGTGCCCTCATAGTCGGATGGTTCGTGCTCGTCGCCGGGAGTGATCCGGCCCTCGGGCAGATTCGTCTTCAGGGATTCCCCAACCGGTCGCAATTGGCCTGGCTCCTGGCCGAAGGGGCGAAGCTGGCCGACGTTTTCACCGAAACGAGTGCTGACCGGCAACAAAGCCGGTTCTGTCGTGGTGGATTCTTGCTCGGGAAGGTTCTCGTTCACAGTGCGTCCTTTCAGTTCCCCGGCAACGGCCCGGGATGCTTCTTGGCTTATTGTCTCGCGGATGCATCGCGGATCCGAGGGCTTTCGCGCAGGGCGTTAGAGTCGGCCGGGTCCGCCACGGAGGGATCGCCCAGATGCTTCAATGCTTCACGCAAGGCTAGCGGTGTCATTGCTTCTTGGTGGTCCCGGACCCACGAAAGCACCCATTGCGGGTCGGTCTTGCCATATTGGCGAAGCGCCCAGCCCATGGCCTTGCCGATGAAGTACTCCCGGTCTCCCAAGTTGGGCAGCAGGGCTGCAGCGAGCAGGTCTGTGTCGGTGTCGAGGCCAAGATGGAGTTGGCAGATTATCGACTGTCGACGTTTCCACATGTTGGGATCATTCGACCATGAACGCATCAATGCGCCGATGACCCTCGGGCGGGCAAGCAGAAGCTGCCCGTAGGGCCGCGAGCATCCGTCGACGATGTCCCACCACGCACCTTGGATGATCATCCGTTCATAGAGCGGAAGGAACTCGAGACGCCCGCGACAGGTTGCAGCGGCACAGATTTCCTGTGCGGCGTACCAGTGCTCGCGGTGCGTTGCCTCAGACCAGATTTCGGTGGCCAGCGCCAACCGGTCTTCGGCGCTGCGGATGCCAAGCTCCCGGACGAAAAAGCGCGTGATGCGGCGCATCTGCGGTATCGGCACGCCCAAGAAAGGCTGGGCGGTTTTCATGTACGCCTGTGCGGAGACCGACCGGCCGGGCAGCACCGACGGAAGCAGCGCTGCGGTGAGCAGGTCCAGCAAAGCGGTGTCGCAGGTGGCGCCCCGCCAAGTGCCGGTGCCCATGGGGTCAGGCCTCCGGTGCCGTGGGGTGGTGGTGGACGGGAAAGTTTACGCTGCGGGCGATGAAGCACACCGCGTTGGCCTTGGCATGCAGCGAATCGGCCAGCTCTCGATTGGTTTCGTCTGCCAGTGCCACCCTTGGGGACAGGTTTGCCTCCAGGAACTCCCCGCTGCCGTCGCGGTTCAGCCGCAGCACCCCGGAAGCGGCGTCGTCGTAGCCGGTAACCACGACCCCATGCTTCACCGCCATATGCAGGTAGGAGAGCATGTGGCATTGGCTTAATGCGCCGAGCAGCAGCTGCTCCGGATTCCACCGGTCCTTGTCCCCGTGAAATGTCGGGTCTGCGGTGCCGAGCAGATCGGGCAGGCCGGCTGCACGGATCACATGGTCGCGTCCGTAGCCGCGGTAGCCGGAGGTGCCTTCTCCACGGTTACCGGTCCAGGAAATGTCAACGTGATATTCGTGCAGTGCCATGTTCATGTTCCCATTCTCGCCGACGCGGGCCGGTGCCGGTGTATGCGGCGCACCGGCGCCGGCCTGCAGCGGGCTGTGGTGGAGCCGGTCAGTGAGCGGTCCCCTCGGCGTCCGCTGCCTGAGCGGCCAGTGCCCGGACCACGGATTCGCGGCTTTCGACGATCAGCCGATGCAGCGCAGGGGATGAATCGCCTAGGGCGCCCAAGAACGCGTCCGTCGTGGCAAGGGTGGACTCGCTGACCTGGGCGGAGGGGTAAAGCCCGGTGGCGATCTGCTGGGCGATCTCGTAGCTCTTGGACTTCCACACCGTGCCCACGGAGGCGAAGTACTCCTCGAGGTAGGAAGAAATCAGCTTCGGATCGTGCACCCGGTTGAATCCGGAGATGGCGGCGCGCTGCTCCAGGTTTGAGAGCGTCCCGGCGATCACCGCATCCCATGCTGTGCGCTTGGCCTCCGCCGTCGGGATTGCGGCACGGGCAGTGTGGGCGGCCAGCTGGCCGGTGGAGGTGGCATCGCGCACCAGCTCGGCCTCGATGGCCGCGGCCTCGGCGCGGCCCCCGGCGCACAGGGACGTCAGCAGGTCCCAACGCAAGTCCGCATCCACGGTAAGACCCTCAAGCTCAATCGTTGCGCTGAGCAGGGCCCCCACGGCGTCGAGCTGTGCCCCGGTATGCGCCAGGTTGGCGAACGCCGTGGTGAACTGCAGTTGCGCATCGGATCCTGCCTTGGCATCCCGGGCCAGTTCCCACAGCCTGTCTGCCGTTGCACGGCGGGCGGCAGGCGCGTGGCCTCGGTCGATGTAGTAGTCAAGGGCCGTGTTGAGCTGGCGCAACAGCACCATGACCACGGTGGAGTCCGTCTCGTGCCCGATGTTTCCCAGCACGAGCTCGACGAAGTCGCGGGCCGGGGTTTCGGCATCGCGCACCGCGTCCCACACGGCCGACCAGACGAGGGTGCGCGGCAACGAGTCGGTGAAATCCTTCAGGTGCTCGGTGGCGGTTGCCAGCGACGAGGCGTCGAGGCGGATTTTGGTGTAGGCCAGATCGTCGTCGTTGACCAGCACCAGGTCCGGGCGCTTG
The DNA here is from genome assembly GCF_039544305.1 of Paeniglutamicibacter antarcticus. Classification (NCBI taxonomy): domain Bacteria; kingdom Bacillati; phylum Actinomycetota; class Actinomycetes; order Micrococcales; family Micrococcaceae; genus Paeniglutamicibacter; species Paeniglutamicibacter antarcticus. The sequence goes on along the minus strand of NZ_BAABLK010000094.1, from coordinate 88,105 downwards.
CGGCCCACCAATGCCGGGACGTCGGTGGTTTCCCCGGCGACGTCCAGTTCTTCGCGATGCACCCGCATCAGGGACCCGGAGCTGTCAAGGTCGTAGAAACCCACGGCCAGGCGGTGCGGGCGGATCACCGGGTGTTCCTCGATCGCGCTCTGGTCGATGGCGAAGGAGGTGATCACGGAGGAAGCATCGGTTTCGATACGGGCGCGCAGCGTGTTGACCCCCGCCGTTTCCAGCCACAACTTGGACCATTGTGAAAGGTCGCGACCCGAGGCGGCCTCGAGCTCGCGCATCAAGTCGGGCAGCTCGGTGTTCGTCCAGGCGTGCTTGTCGAAGTACTGGCGAACCCCTGCCATGAACTGCTCCTGGCCCACCCAGGCAACCAGCTGGCGCAACACGGAGGCACCCTTGGCGTAGGTGATGCCGTCGAAGTTCACCAACACGTCTTCGAGGTCGTTGATCTCGGCCTTGATCGGATGCGTGGATGGCAGCTGGTCCTGGCGGTAGGCCCAGTTTTTTTCCAGGATGTTGAACGTGGTCCACGACGAGGTGAATTCGGTGTTCTGCGCTGCGGCAAGGGTGGACATGAACTCCGCAAAGGACTCGTTGAGCCACAGGTCGTTCCACCAGCGCATGGTCACCAGGTCCCCGAACCACATATGTGCCAGTTCGTGCAGCACGGTGATGGCACGGCGTTCGACCATGGCCTCGGTCGGACGGGAGCGGAAGATGTAGGATTCCAGGAACGTCACGGCCCCGGCGTTTTCCATGGCTCCGGCGTTGAACTCGGGGACGAAGAGCTGGTCGTACTTCTCAAACGGGTACGGCGTGCCGAACTGCTCCTCGAAGAACTCGAAGCCCTGGCGGGTGAGCGTGAAGATGTTCTCCGCATCCAGGTGCTTCATAAGCGAGGCGCGGGCGAAGACACCCAACGGGATGGTCCGTCCGTCGCTGCTGGTGAGTTCCGAACGGACACACTGGTAGGGGCCGGCGATGAGCGCGGTGATGTATGAGGAGATCCGGTCCGTAGGGCTGAACGCCCAGGTCTTGGCACCCTCGTGGGCGTCGAGAGGTTCGGGTGTCGGGGCGTTGGAAATGACGTCCCAGTGCGCCGGCGCGGTGACCGTGAAAGCGAAGGCTGCCTTCAAGTCCGGCTGCTCAAAGACGGCGAACATGCGGCGGGAGTCGGGGACCTCGAACTGCGAGTAGAGGTAGACCTCCGCATCGACCGGGTCCACGAAGCGGTGAAGTCCCTCGCCGGTGTTCATGTAGAGCGCGTCGGCGTCGATGACCAGGGTGTTTTCCGCGGCCAGGTCCGGCAGTGTGATGCGCACTCCGTCAGAGACCTCGGTGGGGTCGAGTTCCACGCCGTTGAGGTTCACCGAGCGCACGCAGGAGGTCACTGCGTCGATGAAGGTGCTGGTGCCTTCGGTGGCCGAGAACCGCACGGTGGTGTGCGAGCCGAAAACCTTGTCGGAAACGGTGAGGTCAAGGACGACCTCGTAGGAGTCGACGTTGACGATTTCTGCCCGGGCTTGTGCTTCTTCGCGGGTGAGGTTCATTCCTGGCATGGTGGACGCAGACGCCTTTCGATCGGGGTAACGAGCAAGTGCTGTTCGTCGGCGGTGGGTCGCACCAAGAAGATGGGTGTGAAGCAAACCTTGAACATTGTGTCCATTCTCTCACCAACACCCCACACAACTGCAAGCCCCTGGAAGTGCTGGTTGGATGGGGGCATGGGAATCGACGTGGTGATACTGGGATACGGGGCGATCGGGCAGGCTGTCCATGGACTGCTCGCTGAGCACCGGAGCGAGGTGCGCGTGCTGGGGGTCATGGACCGCGCTTCCCTGGCCGAAACCGACCACTGCCGAGCCGGCGCACCCGGATCGGACCGTGTGCTTGGGCCTGCCGGGCTTAAGGTGCCGGTGCTCGGACTGTCCCGCGCCATCGAGATCGCAGACCTGGTCATCGAGTGCGCCTCCCCGTCGGCGATTCGCGCCCACGGGCCCAGGATCACCGGCGCCGGTACCGACCTGCTCATTGCTTCGCTTGGGGCGTTGGCCGATGGACGGCTGCACGGAATGCTCACCGCGGGCCCCGGACGCTGCCACCTCTCCACCGGCGCCATCGGGGGACTGGACTTGATCCGGGCCTCGGCCGGAACCATCAAGGCCATCGAACTCGAAACACGCAAGCTGCCCGAGGCGCTGCTGCACCCAGGCCTTCCCGAAAGGCTGCGCGGGAGCATCACCGGGACGACAGACTCCGGCACGCCGAAACTCGTGTTCACCGGTTCGGTACCCGAGGCGGTCCAGAGTTTCCCCTCGAACATCAACGTCGCCGCGGCCCTGGGGCTTGCCGCCGGGAACATGGACCTGGTAGATGTGCGAATCATTGCCGACCCGGGCGCTGTATTGACCAGCCACACCATCACGGTTCGCGGGGACTGCGGAAACTACCGCTTCGAGATCCAGAACTTCCCGGATCCGGAGAACCCGGCCACCAGCGCGCTGACCGCGCGATCGATGGCCTCCGGCGTGCTTCGCCTTGCCGGAAGAGGCTCGCACTTCATCTAGCACTGCTCCCGGACTCTGCGCATTGAGTGAGGTCGAACCAATAAGGCTGATCTGGGTAGGCTCGATGCAGATGCGTACCGCCTTCACCACCTGTGGGTGCTGTCCCTGGCCACCATGGGCACCATGGTGGCCATCCACCTGAGCAGCTCTCTGCTGTGGCGCGAGCGGCTGCCTGAGCCCATGGCGACGCACTGGTCCGGAACCGGAGTGGCCGACGGCACCGGCTCCCTGGCCACATACCTGCTTCTGGGTGTCTTCACCCTGGTGCTGCCGGGCATCCTGGTGCCTTTTGCCGCCTGCGCCATGGCAGGCAGCCGCGCCGGGAAGCCGGTGCTCTCGGGCTTGGGCAACGGACTGCTGGTCTCCATCGCGGGCCTGTTCCTTTCCGGGAAAGTGGGGCAGCTTGATGCGCCACAAGCCCTGGGAACGCGTATGAACGCCCCGGTGCTCATTGGAGCGCTCGTCGTGGCAATCCTCTGGGGAACGGGCTCGGCACTCCTGATCCGCGGAGCATGCCCGCCCCGTGCGGTGCCCGAACCAGCCACCACGGCCGAGGACCTTTCGGGGCAGCGGTCCTTAGCCCCCGGCTCTGCGATTTCATCCACCGTGCGCGGCTCGGCCTGGTTTCTGGCCTTTCTGGCTGCCTTCGCGGCTGGCATGGCGGTGGTGGCGGTCCTCGAATGGAAAGACAGCCCAGCGACATCCTGGTCACTGGTCCCCGGCGTCGTGATCGTGGTGGTTTCCGGGGTGGTTTTCATGACCGGGCAAGTCGTCGCTGACGACGCGGGCCTCCGCGCCTACGCCGGAGGATTCCTCAAGTTGCTGCACGTCCGGCCGGAGGACATCGAGATGGCGGAGGCCAGGGAAATCACGCGGGCGAATTCGGAGGCTGGGGCCCGCGCAACAGCGGCGCGGGTGTTGCTTTCATCGTCCGCGCCGGGCCAGGTGTCATCGTGATCCGCAAGCACGCCGGGGCGCGCATCTACTCGGTGGCCACGATGGATGACGCCCTGGCCATGGCAGGGCTGCTCAACTCCCTCGCCGCAAGGCAGCACCCGGGTCGGTCATGAACCTCGTGTCCCGCAGGGGGCCCCGCTAGGCTGGTTCCTGCACCCCGACAACCACCGTCTAAGGACTTTTCACATGCGCGTTCACATCGCCACCGACCATGCCGGCCTCGAGCTCAGCGCCCACCTCATCGAGGACCTGGGTGCCAAGGGCTTCGAGATGATCGACCACGGACCCACCGCCTATGACGCCGAGGACGACTACCCCGCCTTCTGCATCAATGCCGCGCTGGCCGTCGTTGCCGACCGTGCGTCCGGCATGGACTCGCTGGGCATCGTGCTCGGTGGCTCGGGAAACGGCGAGCAGATCGCCGCCAACAAGGTTCTTGGCGTTCGCGCAGCACTGGCATGGAATCTGGACACCGCCCGCCTGGCCCGCGAGCACAACGACGCCAATGTCGTTGCCGTCGGCGGGCGCCAGCATTCCATTGAAGAGGCAACCGGCATTATCGAGGCGTTCCTCACCGAGCCATTCTCCAACGTCGAACGTCACATCCGCCGCATTTCAAAAATCGCCACCTACGAGGAAACCGGCGAGGTCGTGGCCTAGCCCAAGGCCGCCCGAACCTATGCCTGAAGGCCACTCCGTACACCGCCTTGCCCGCCAATTCGACGATGTCTTTGGCGGGCAGGTCCTCTGTGTCTCCTCCCCGCAGGGCCGATTCGCCCCTGGCGCCCGGCTGATCGACGGACACCGGCTGGTGTCTTCGCATGCCCACGGCAAGCAACTCTTCCTGGGCTTCGAGAACGAGCTGGTGCTGCGCGTGCACCTTGGCCTCTACGGTGCGTGGAGCTTCGGCGGGGATGAAGAATTCTCCGGGGCATCCTCCATCGGCGCCCCGCGCAAGGTGGGGGAGAGCGAACAGGGCCCGGATACCGGGGAAGGGCCATATGCCGGGCCCCCGGAACCGGTTGGACAGGTCCGGGCCAGGCTGGTCTCCGCGCACGGCTGGGCCGATGTGCGAGGGCCCAGCGCCTGCGAGGTCCTCACCATCGAACAAGCCGCGCTCATCCGCACCAAGCTCGGCCCCGATCCGCTCACCGCAGCAGCCGGGGAGTTCGAGCAGTCCAAGGGCCGCGGTACCCCCGCCGGGCACCAGTCCGCGGCCCGGGCAGCACGCAAGGAGTTCGTTTCCCGCCTAGCCGCCAGGAGGACCCCGGTCGGAATCGCATTGATGGACCAGTCGCTGCTGGCCGGGGTGGGGAACATCTACCGTGCCGAAACGCTGTTCCGCACCCGCCTTGATCCGTTCAAGCCAAGCAGCAAGATCTCCTCGCGCAAGGCGGGGGTGCTGTGGGATGACATCGTGGCGATCATGGCCGACGGGGTGCGCGACGGGAAGATCATCACCACCCACCCCGAACACCGTGGCGAGGGCCCGGTGTGGCCGGAGAACGCCTACTACACCTACCAGCGCCAGGGCCGCACCTGCCGCTTGTGCACCGGGCAGATCTCGATGGCCGAGGCCGCCGGACGCAAGCTCTACTGGTGTCCGGACTGCCAGCGGCCCGCCCGCGACTAAGCCTTCGTTTCCGCGGGTACCTTCGCCGGTTTTCCGTGGACGCGCTCAAGCTTGCCGTGACGCGGAATCAGCCAGGTGAGCACGATGGACAGCAGTGAGGCACCCATGGCAATGCCGAATGCCACCCGGAACCCGTTCATCGTCGGGACCGCCAAGGGGCCGGAGCCCACGCTCATGGCGGCCAGGACAACGCCCATCACTGCGGCGGAGCTTGAGGTGCCCACCGCACGCATCAGTGCGTTCAGCACGTTGGCTGCGGCGGACTCGGATTGCTTCACCGCTCCCATGATCAGGCTCGGCATCGCGGCATAGGCCAGCCCGATCCCGGCGCCGATGATCATCGAGGAGACCAGGATGTGCCAGGCCTGGGAGTTGAGCAGCAACACCAGCACGTATCCGAGGCCGATCACCAAGGAACCGAGCATCAGCGTTGTCTTGGGCCCGCGGCGGGCCGAAATCCGTGCTGAGACCGGCGAGAGCGCCATCATCACCAGTCCGCCGGGGAAGAGCACCAGTCCGGTCTGCACCATGTCGAAGCCCAGCCCGTAGCCGGTGGATGCCGGGGCCATCAACAGCTGCGGGAACACCAGCGTCATCACGTACATGGCGAAGCCCACGGCCACCGATGCCAGGTTGGTGAAAAGCACCGGCGCCCTTCCGGCCACCCGCAGGTCAACCAGCGGGGACTTGATGCGCAGTTCATAGAAGCCCCAGAGCACCAACACAAGCACCGAGCCGCCCAGCATGCCCAGCGTCAGCGGGCTGGACCAGCCCCACGTGGAGCCCTTGGAAACGGGCAGCAGGAGGGAAACCAGTCCGATGCACAGGACCAGGGCCCCGGCCAGGTCGAACCGGGCAGGGGCGCGCAGCGAGGAGGCCGGCAACACCGTCAGCACCAGCACCAGGCACAGCGCACCGAGTCCGGCCGCCACCCAGAACAGGGTGTGCCAATTGGCGTACTGGGCGATGACGGCCGCCAGCGGAAGGCCGATCGCCCCGCCCACGCCCATCGTTGCGCTCATCGTGGCGATCGCGGCCCCGACCTTTTCGCGTGGCAATTCATCACGAAGGATGCTGATGCCCAACGGGATCGCCCCCATTGCCATGCCTTGCAGCGCCCGGCCGATGACCATCGGCCACACCGATTCGCTCATCGCGGAGATGCCCGATCCGGCCACCAAGACCACCAGCGAGAGCACCAAAAGTCTCCGTTTGCCGTACATGTCGCCTAGCCGCCCGGCGATCGGGGTGATGGCAGCGCCGGAAAGCAGCGTTGCGGTGACCACCCACGAGGCGTCGGAGGGATCGGCATTGAGCATGCTCGGCAATCGGGGGATCAGGGGAACCACCAGGGTTTGCATGAGCGAGACGACGATGCCGACAAAAGCCAACGTGCTGACGATGGCGCGGGGCGAGCGGGTCTTGTCGTTCGGGACGACTGCTGGTGAAGAACGAGGGGGTGCGGTTCGGCGACTGATCTGGTGGCTCCTACTGGGGCAAGGGGATGGGACACATGAGCGGAAAGGCAGGTGCAGTGGCGCTTGCCCCTTCGGCGCGACTCCGGGGCGAAGAGCGCTTATGCATCCTACATAGGTTATGTATGTCCCCTCGGCGACGTGGGTCCCAAACGTGTGCAGCATCACCGGATTCCTCGCGTCCGTAACTGTCCTCGCCCTCGCGGAGTCTCCTGGTTGGACCGGGTTTCCCGTAGTCCTGCCGTTGCTCCCCGGAGGGGTCCGGCTCCAGGGCCATCAAGCTGCGAAAAGCCGCATCGGTCACGATGGTGCCAGGTTAGTTGTGGAGGGTGCGAACTTTGGTGGTGACAAGGATCGCGGTGCTTTTGCGGGCCGATTTGCTTGGTGCGGATTTAGGGTGCTAAGGTTTTGTCCGTTGCCACCGACCAGGTGAAGCAAATGCGGGGATGTAGCTTAATGGTAAAGCCTCAGTTTTCCAAACTGATGACGCGGGTTCGATTCCCGTCATCCCCTCCAAGATGAAATGGCTTGGTTCCCGTAGAGGGAACCAAGCCATTTTTGTTTCACACTTGGCTTTGATACCCCGAAAGAATCCTTACCCGTGCGTCGCTTCTCATCTCTCGATCCACCATGGTGCAGGAGGTTCGCAGCGAGTCCCTATTGCCCCGGGTTACCGGATAAGGCGGAAACATGCGCCATATCCCTTGGGTGGACGCCGAATTTTGTTTTCGGGCGAATGCTTGTATGGTTGATCAGCGCCGTTGACGAAATCCAAACTTCTGGTCGACGGCCGATTAGTGGAAACACGCAAATTCTGCATAGACTGTTTCTGCGCTAATCGGGGTGTAGCTCAGCTTGGCTAGAGCGCGCGCTTTGGGAGCGTGAGGTCGCAGGTTCGACTCCTGTCACCCCGACTCAGTACCTTCGACCCCGCAACGGTTACCGTTGCGGGGTTGAAGTCCACTTAGACCAAACATCACACACCAGGAGTGCAACGCTGTGAAGAGCGCCGTCGAAAACCTCAACCCCACCCGGGTCAAGCTCACCGTTGAAGTTCCCTACGAGGAACTGAAACCGCGCATTGAAGAGGCGTACAAGACCATCGCCAAGCAGATCCAGGTTCCCGGCTTCCGCGCCGGCAAGGTTCCGGCCCGCATGATCGACCAGCGAGTCGGCCGTGGCCACGTCCTGGAGACTGCCATTAACGAAGGCATGAACACCTACTACCAGGAAGCCGTCACGCAGAACGAAATCGTTCCGCTCTCGCGCCCCGAGGTGGAAATCACCGAAACCCCCTCGGCCGAGACCGAAGGTGAAGGCCAGCTGGTTTTCCAGGTCGAGATCGACATCCGCCCCAGCATCGAGCTGCCGGAGTACAAGGGCCTGGAAGTCACCGTGGAAGCCACCGAAGCCGGCGAAGCCGACATCGAGAAGGCACTTGATGACCTGCGCGGCCGCTTCGGCACGCTGAAGTCCATTGATCGCCCGGCAGCAGACCAGGACTTCATCACCCTTGACCTGACCGCGTCCGTCGGAGACGAAGAAGTCGATTCGGCCACCGGCCTTTCCTACCAGGTCGGCTCTGGCACCATGCTTGAGGGCATGGACGAGGCAGTCACCGGCCTCTCGGCAGGCGAAGACGCCACCTTCGAAACGACGCTGGCCGGCGGCGAGCACGCAGGTGCCACCGCACAGGTCAAGGTCACCGTCACCGCAGTCAAGGAGCGCGAGCTTCCCGAGACCAACGACGAATTCGCCCAGCTGGCTTCAGAATTCGACACCATGGACGAGCTGCGCGAGTCGCTTGCCAAGGACGCCGCCGAATCCAAGGTCATGGAGCAGGGCGTCGAGGCCCGCGACCTCGTCCTTGACAAGCTCATGGAACTCGTCGAGGTTCCGGTTCCGGAATCGGTCATCACCGAGCAGGTCGAGCAGCACTTCGAGCAGGGCGCCCACAACGAGGGCGAAGAGCACGACACCGAAGAGCACCGCACCGAGGTTCGTGAGAACACCGAGAAGGCGTTCAAGAACGAGATCGTGCTCGATGCAGTGGCCGAGGCAGAGAAGGTTGGCGTAGCCCAGTCCGAGCTGATCGACTACATCGTCCAGACCGCAGGCCAGTACGGCATGGATCCGAACGAATTTGCCCAGATGCTTGACGGCGCCGGCCAGGTCCCGATGCTGGTTGGCGAAGTTCGCCGCCGCAAGGCACTTGCCAAGGTCCTGGAACTGGCAGTCGTCACCGACACCAACGGCAACGTCGTTGATTTGAGCGACTTCGTTCGCCCGGCCGGCGAAGACGAGGAATCCGGTGCCTCTGCATCGTCGGCCTCCTCTGCATCGTCGGCCTCCTCGGCCTCCTCCGCTTCGGCGGCATCGGCCAAGTAGCGCGGCACCGCTTCACGCGGGAGTAGCTTCCAAGTGCGGAGCCACCTTCAGAAGGTGGCTCCGCACTTGTATTTAACCCCAGCTTTAAGCCGATGGCGATGCATCGCACAGCTACCATGCGCCGACAGCGAACAGTCGCCCTTGCGCCTCCAAAGTGGTAGGCCAAGGCAGTAATGTTCAAGGAAGTAACGAGCCGTTGGCCCGACGGACAGAACATCGGGGCACGGCATCACGGAGAGGTATCAGAACATGTCCAGTGACTCCCGCACTCCCACTATGGCTTCGGTAGATCCGGCCAATCGTGAGGACTACATCTACAACCGGCTCCTGAAGGAGCGGATCATTTGGCTCGGCTCTGAGGTCCGGGACGACAACGCCAACGCGATCTGCTCCCAGTTGCTCCTGCTCTCGGCAGAAGACCCGGACAAGGACATCTACCTGTACATCAACTCCCCGGGTGGCTCCATCACCGCGGGCATGGCGATCTACGACACCATGCAGTACATTCCCAACGATGTCGTCACCGTGGCAACAGGCCTGGCCGCCTCCATGGGCCAGTTCCTGCTCTCCTCCGGCACCCCTGGTAAGCGCTACGCCACCCCGAACGCACGCATCCTGATGCACCAGCCCTCCGGCGGCATCGGCGGCACCGCCTCGGACATCCGCATCCAGGCCGAACTGATCCTTCACATGAAGAAGGTCATGAGCGAACTGACCGCCACACAGACCGGCCAGAGCGTTGAGACCATCCTGAAGGACAACGAGCGCGACAAGTGGTTCACCGCCACCGACGGCTTAGAATACGGGTTCTTCGACCACATCGCCCAGTCCTCCGGCATCGTTTCCGGTGGCGGCGGGGTCGCAGCGAAGTAGCGCGACGGAATCCGGCAGAACCAATAGATTTTCCAGGAGAAACGATGAACTTCACCCCAGATGCGACCTCCGGCGAGATGCCGTCGGCACGCTACATCCTTCCTCAGTTCGAGGAGCGCACCCCCTACGGGTTCAAACGCCAGGACCCCTACGCGAAGCTGTTCGAAGACCGCATCATCTTCCTTGGTGCCCAGGTCGACGACGCTTCGGCCGACGACGTCATGGCCCAGCTTTTGGTCCTTGAATCCATGGACCCCGAGCGCGACATCACCTTGTACATCAACTCACCAGGTGGCTCGTTCACCGCGATGACCGCGATCTACGACACGATGCAGTTCGTGCGCCCCGAGGTCCAAACGGTATGCCTAGGCCAGGCAGCCAGCGCCGCGGCCGTGCTCCTTGCCGGAGGAACCCCCGGCAAGCGTCTGGCATTGCCCAACGCGCGGATCCTGATCCACCAGCCGTCCATGGGCGGCGGAGAGCGTGGAACCGCATCGGACCTGCAGATCCAGGCCGAAGAGGTCATGCGCATGCGTTCATGGCTCGAATCGACCCTTGCCGGCCACACAAACAAGACACCGGAAGAGATCGGCAACGATATCGAACGCGATCTGTACATGACCGCGGCCGATGCCAAGGAATATGGCTTGATCGACGAAGTCTTGACCCCGCGCAAGATCAAGGCCACGGGCAGCATCACCAGCTAAAGATCGCAAAACGATGAACGGGTGGTCCCGTGAAAGCGCGGAAACGCGAACCACGGGCCGCCCGTTCACCCATTCCGTCGGCACTCTGCCATAGAGTTAAGCCAGTTAAGCATTTCCGGTCTCTCGGACCGGCTTCTTCCGGTACCAGATAAGGGGACCAACACGATGGCACGCATGAGTGAAGGGTCTGATCTGCTCAAGTGTTCCTTCTGCGGCAAGAGCCAGAAGCAGGTTCGCAAGCTAATTGCCGGCCACGGCGTCTATATCTGCACCGAGTGCATCGAGCTCTGCAACGAGATCATCGAAGAAGAGTTGGTCGAGGTCGAAGAGGGTGTTGAGTTCGAGCTGCCCAAGCCGAAGGAAATCTTCGACTCCCTGCAGGAGTACGTGATCGGGCAGGAAAGCGCCAAGCGTTCGCTAGCCGTCGCTGTCTACAACCACTACAAGCGCATCCAGGGCGGTGCGGCCTCGAAATCCGTTTCGACGCTCACCGACACGGACTCTTTCGACGAAGTCGAGGTGTCCAAGTCCAACATCCTGCTCATCGGCCCCACCGGCTGTGGCAAGACGTATCTGGCACAAACGCTCGCCCGCAGGCTCAACGTCCCCTTCGCCGTCGCCGACGCAACGTCGCTGACCGAAGCCGGCTATGTGGGCGAAGACGTGGAGAACATCCTGCTCAAGCTCCTCCAGGCCGCTGACTTCGATGTCAAGAAGGCCGAGCAGGGCATCATCTACATCGACGAGATCGACAAGATCTCGCGCAAGAGCGAGAATCCCTCGATTACCCGAGATGTTTCGGGCGAAGGCGTCCAGCAGGCCTTGCTGAAGATCCTCGAGGGAACCGTTGCCTCAGTGCCGCCGCAGGGCGGACGCAAGCACCCGCACCAGGAGTTCATCCAGTTGGACACCACCAACGTGTTGTTCATCGTTGCCGGTGCCTTTGCCGGGCTTGAAGACATCGTCTCCTCCCGTGCCGGACGCAAGGGGATCGGCTTCGGCGCACCGCTTTCGGCGCTGAAGTCCGAAGAGGCCTCTTACTCCGACGTGAGGCCCGAGGACCTGCTGAAGTTCGGGCTGATCCCCGAATTCATTGGACGCCTGCCGGTGATCAGCACCGTGGAAAAGCTGGACCGCGGAGCGCTGATCAAGATCCTCTCCGAGCCCAAGAACGCGCTGATCAAGCAGTACCAGAAGATGTTCCGCATGGATGACGTGGAACTGACCTTTGAGCAAGGTGCACTCGAAGCAATCGCCGACCAGGCGCTGGCACGTGGCACCGGAGCGCGCGGCCTGCGGGCGATCCTGGAGGAAACCCTCAGCGCCACCATGTTCGAAATGCCCAGCCGCGACGATGTCGCGGAGGTCATCATCACCGAGGACGTAGTGCTCAACGGGGACGAGGCCACCTTGATTTCCTCTCAGCTCGCCGACAAACGCGGCAAGAAGTCCGCCTAGTACCCCACCGCCACCACCTTGGCTTCGTCGCACCACGAGACCGGGGTCCCCGTGGCCATGGAAAGCAATTGAAGGAGCAGTAACTTGTCCGAGAAGACACACGTTGATTTTTGGTTCGATCCAACATGCCCGTTCGCCTGGGCAACCTCTCGTTGGGTGCTGGAAGTGGAGAAGGTGCGCGACGTCGAGATCGCCTGGCACGTCATGTCGCTCTCGGTGCTCAACGAGGGCCGGGACGACATCAGCAAGGAATACCGCGAACACGTGGAAAAGGCCTGGGGTCCTGTCCGTGTCCTGACCGCTGCGGCACAGAAACATGGCAACGATGTCCTAGGGGACCTCTACACCGCCATGGGCGAACTGCTGCATTACGAAAAGGTCTCGGACCTCACCGAGGTCGTGACCCGTTCCTTGGCCACAGTTGGACTGGAGCCGGAACTGGCCGAAGCCGCCAACGGCACCGAGTACGACGTGGCGCTCAAGGCCAGCCACGAGGACGGTATTTCCCGGGTAGGCCAGGAGGTCGGGACCCCGATCATTGCCCTGAACGGCACGGCTTTCTTCGGTCCCGTCATCACCCGGGTACCAACCGGCGAGATTGCCGGAAAGCTCTTTGACTCTGCTGTCGGTCTGGCGTCGTACCCGTATTTCTTTGAGATCAAGCGTTCGAGGACCGAGAGCCCGCAGTTCGACGTCGAGGCCAACTAGCGTTGAGAAAAACATCGTAAACGGCTGTCAATTTGGGTGAGCCCCAATGATCCAAGGCAAGTACAGGACTTAATCAAGAAGATTGGGTCCTGTACTTGCCTTGTTTTCTTTGCGTGCGGATAACTGGAATACGCATCATTGCCGGAATGATCCTGGATGGCAACGACGATGGCGCCGCACCAAACCCCGTCAGGGGGTAAGGATGCGGCGCCATCGTCGTCCGTCAGCGTGAGCCTTCAGGCCGCAGGGTCAGGCTTGGACGGTGTCCTCGGCCGGTGCCAGCACAACATCGCTGACGCTCAACTCGCCCTCTGCGGCAACAAGGGTCACATCGTGCGCATTGCCCGCAGCCAACAGGTCACCGAGTCCTGCACGCAGCAACTCGAGGGTTCCCTCGGGGGCGGAGATGACCCCGGAAAGAACCTCGGTGCGCTGCTTGACCTTGGCCTCGGACTTCGCCTTGCGGATACCCGAGAGCGCCTCGCCGACAACGGGGAGCACAGTGGTGTCTGCGCCCTCGATGGCTCCGGCCAAATGCGCCGAACCCGGCCACGGTGCGCGGTGCACCGAGCCTGCTCGCCACCAACCCCAGACCTCTTCGGTGGCGAAGGGCATGAACGGGGCAAAGAGGCGCAGTACGGCATCAAGCGTGGTGGCCAACGCCGCAAGCACCGATGCTTGTTCCGCTTCGCCGCGTGCACCATAGGCACGGTCCTTGATGAGCTCGACGTAATCGTCGGTGAATGACCAGAAGAACGATTCGGTGATGTCCAGCGCCCGGGCGTAGTCGTAGGCATCGAATGCGCGAGTCGCGTCGTCGATGACTTGGGAGAGCCGGGCCAGCAGGGACTTGTCCAGGCCGTTGGTCACCACGTCTGCGTTGCCGGCGAGCACGTTGGCCTCGGTGGAACCCAAGTTCAGGACGAACTTGGAAGCGTTGAGGATCTTGATCGCCAGCCTGCGACCGATCTTCATCTGGTTGATCTCGTACGCGGTGTCTGCACCCAGCTTGGCGCTGGCCGCCCAATAGCGCACCGCGTCGGACCCGAAGTCGTTGAGCACGTCGGTTGGAACCACCACGTTGCCCTTGGACTTGGACATCTTCTTCCGGTCCGGATCCAGGATCCAACCGGAGATCGCGGCGTGCTTCCACGGGGCGACATCGTGCAGTGCATCGGCACGCACCGCGGTTGAGAAGAGCCAGGTCCTGATGATGTCGTGGCCCTGCGGGCGCAGATCGAAGGGGAAGACCTTGGCGAAGAAGTCCTCGTCCCGAGACCATCGGCCCACGATCTGCGGGGTCAGCGAGCTGGTGGCCCAGGTGTCGAGAACGTCGGCGTCGCCAACGAAACCTCCGGGCTGGTTGCGCGCCGATTCCTCGTATCCCGGGGCGATGTCCGCAGCCGGATCGACCGGCAGCATCTCATCGGTAGGCAACACCGGGTTCTCGTAGTCGGGTTCGGCGGCGTCATCCAACGGGTACCAGACAGGGACCGGTACTCCGAAGAAGCGCTGGCGCGAGACCAGCCAGTCACCGTTCAGGCCAGAGATCCAGTTCTCGTAGCGCGAACGCATGAACGCGGGATGGAATTGGATCTGTTCCCCGCGCTTGATCAAGCGTTCGCGGCGTTCCTCGTCGCGCCCGCCGTTGCGAATGTACCACTGGCGGGAGGAAACGATTTCCAGGGGCTTGTCGCCCTTTTCAAAGAAGTTCACAGGGTGGCTGATCTTCTTGGGTTCGCCGTCTAGCAGGTCGGCTTCGGTGAGCAGTGCTACGACGCCCTCCTTGGCTGAGAATACCGTCTTGCCGGCAATCTTCGCGTAGGCCTCGCGGCCGGCCTCGGTGCTGATCCAGTCGGGGGTCTCGGCGATCACGCGACCGTCGCGGCCGATGATGGCACGGGTCGGCAGCTGCAGCTCGCGCCACCAGGTCACGTCGGTCAAGTCGCCGAAGGTGCAGACCATCGCGATTCCCGACCCCTTGTCGGCCTTTGCCAATGCGTGGGGATAGACGGTGACAGCGACGTCGAAGAGCGGTGAGGTGACGGTCTTGCCGAAGAGCGGCTTGTAGCGGTCGTCATCCGGGTTGGCCACCAGCCCGGCACAGGCTGCAAGCAGCTCGGGGCGGGTGGTCTCGATAAAGATTTGGGTGCCGTCCTCGGCGGTGAACGGGTAGCGGTAATATGCCCCGGGAACTTCGCGGTCCTCGAGCTCCGCCTGGGCAACGGCCGTGCGGAACGTGACGTCCCACAAGGTGGGGGCCTCGGACATGTACGCATCCCCGGCCTTCAGGTTTGCCAGGAAGGCACGCTGCGAAACGGAGCGCGAGACATCGTCGATGGTGCGGTAGGTCAAGTCCCAGTCGACGGACAGTCCAAGGGTTGAAAAGAGGTGCTCGAAGACCTTCTCATCCTCGACTGCCAGTTCCTCGCAAAGCTCGATGAAGTTCTTGCGCGAAACGACGTCCCAGTCGCGCTGGTTCTTCGCCGGAGTCGCCGGCGGGGTGTAGCCCTGGACGTAGTGGTATGTCGGGTCGCAACGCACACCGTAGTAGTTCTGAACCCGGCGCTCGGTGGGAAGCCCGTTGTCGTCCCAGCCCATCGGGTAGAACACGTTCTTCCCGTTCATCCGCTGGTAGCGGGCCAGCACATCAGTCTGCGTGTAAGAGAACATGTGTCCCACATGCAACGAGCCCGAGGCGGTCGGCGGGGGAGTGTCGATCGAGTACACCTGCTCGCGACTGGTGTCGGGATTGAACTTGTAGGTGCCCTGCTCGCGCCACCGGGCGTCGAGGCGTTCCTCCAGGCCCTCAAGAACGGGCTTGTCCGGAACGGAAACGATGACGGGCGTGTCTGTGCCCAAGGTGTCTTCTGCCATGGGTTCCATTCTTCCATGTCTGGGCGTGGTTGCCCCATTTGCGCAGATGTGACGATCACGGCATTCACTGACATGGGACTGCCCGTGGGCTCTATGATGCCAAGCATGGGTAGTTTCCGCATCATGCGCGCATATGACGATCCGGACGGTGGCTTCAGGGTGCTGGTTGACAGGCTCTGGCCGCGTGGACTGGCCAGGGAGCGGGCGCGGCTCGATGACTGGGCCAAGGATGCTGCCCCCTCGACGGAACTGCGCGTCGCTTTCCGCCGGAAGGCCGAGCATTTCGGCGAATTCAGCGACAACTACTGGCATGAACTTGAACTCGGGTGCGCCTTCGAGGGTGCCCAACGGCTGTTGGGTCTGGTTGAGGAACACGAGGACATGGTGCTGCTCTTTGCAGCGAAGGACCAGGTGCACAACCACGCGGTGGTGTTGCTGGAGTACCTGCAGGAGCAGCAGGACGAGGCATCGGTGGCGTCCAAGGATGACGGCTCTGGCTAGAATTTGAGCATGCAACCACAGAATTTTCATGCAGCAGTAGTTACGGGCGCCTCAACGGGAATCGGCGAAGCCACGGTGCGGGCCCTGCGTTCGGCAGGATGGAAGGTCTTCGCCGTCGCCCGCCGAGCCGAGCGCCTGGAATCCCTGGCGGCCCAAACAGGCGCCATCCCCTCACCGTGCGATGTGACCGACGACGGGCAAGTCGCCGCGCTGCTGGCCCGCGTCACGGCCGAGGGCGGGATCGACACGCTGGTCAACATCGCCGGCGGTGCCCGAGGCACGGACTACGTGGGGTCAGCGAAAAACGAGGACTGGGAGTTCATGCTCCAAGTCAATGTCATGGGCACGATGAAGCTGACCCGGGCATTCCTGCCGATGCTGCGCGCCGGAGGCCAAGGAACCGTGGTGAACCTGACCTCAACCGCCGCCCAGGTCAGTTACGAGGGAGGTAGCGGATACAATGCAGCGAAGGCTGCACAGCGGGCGCTGACCAAGGCGCTGCGGCTGGAAGAAGCCGAACACAACGTCCGGGTCGTCGAAGTGCTGCCCGGTTTGGTGCAGACCGAGGAGTTTGCGTTGCGCCGGCTTGGCGGAGATGCAGAAGCTGCCGAAGCGATCTACCAAGGGGTGGAAAAACCACTGCAAGCCTCCGACGTCGCTGAGGTGATCTCCTACGCGGTAAACCTGCCGCACCACGTGAACCTCGATGAGATTGTTGTGCGTCCCCTGGCGCAGGCCGCCGCCCACAAACTCATCCGCAAGACCGCCTAGCAACCAGCGGGCGGAAACATCGCCGGCACCGGCACCGGTTCCTCGCCGGGCGGTGTTCCATGGGTTCCTGGGCGGATCCTGGTTCGCTGTGGGTTTGGCGGGGCGGGCAGGCGGTGCGCTCTACCTGGTGGTTCGCCGTCCGCTGACCGCGCACCGGCAAGCCGGACAATTGCGCCGTTGTTCCAGAGACCTTGCACCGATAGCGAGCCACTCGCCGGACCGCGCTCGAATTCTCGCCCATGGAACGCCGTAGGGCACCCCGCATACGGGAAAGAGCGGACGGCCATCTGTATTCGGGGTCCGGTGGTTTCGAAACGTCGGATCGGCCACCTGGCCTGAATATTGGCGGCCCTCTGCCAACGTCCCGCCGGGCCGGCTGGCACGTTCGCTGCCGGAGAGGGCGGTCCTGCCATGAGCGATTCGCTGCGCTGGAATCGGGAGGACGGCAATCCTTCAGCTGGGCGACGGCATGTTCGTCACTGAGACTGTTCCGCGGAGTAGCGCGGCAACTTGCGTTGATCCCGTCGGTCAGCGAAATGAGCGACTCGCATGATCCCATCTGGGGGCAAACCCCTTGGAGTGCCGTGTCATGAACCGCAGCGATACGTAACGCAGGGGAGCGATGCCATACCGTGAGGGCAATCGAATAGTCACTTTGCCTTATGGGGGACACATGAGCATCAACGTCAACGAAAAAAACTACCCACCGACTTCCGGCCCACCGATGGGAAGCCTCTCACCGGGTACCAAGGTGTTCCAATTCCGCGGTGGTGCAGCAACGTGGTTCGGAACCCAGATCCTCGGCGTGTTGATTACCGTCGTGACGCTGGGGATTTGCTACCCGTTCGCGGTGGTGCTGGTGGAGCGCTGGCGCGCGCAAAACACCTATTTGTTGGGGCGTCCCTTGAAATTCACCGGGACGGGCTGGGGAATCTTCGGCCTATGGCTCAAATGGTTGCTGCTGTGCGTCGTAACGTTGGGTATCTACTCATTTTGGGTATACCCCCGGCTTACCGCATGGAAGATTGAAAGCACGGTGCTGAGCTAGCCTTCGGCACAGGCGCAACCGCTCATGCGCTGCGGATGAACGGCCCGCGCGAAACCGAACCAGCAAAAATGCTCGACCGTATCCGGCCGGGCATTTTTGCTGGTCTCATGGGACCTCGGGCTTTTGAGCATCACGCCATGAACCGCAAGCGCTGCGTGATCGGGAACTAATCACGATTTTGGGTGACACCGCCAAGACCTGAAGCAGCCCCGTGCGGTCGGGTATCCAAGATTCGCTGGGGTCCAGGCTCCGGCGCATGCCAAGGGATGGTTAAACAGCCAGTGCATCGGCCATGGGATGGAAGATCCAGTTGCGTCTTGGAATCTGTGAAGGATCGGTCGATTTCGCCGCGATGACGTAAGGCAAACCCTTGATCATCGTGATGCGGAAATGTCCGGCGTGGTACGCCACATGGCAACGCACACACAGCAGGCAGCCGCGCGAGACATCGGTCCGTCCTCCGGCACTCCACTGATCGAGGTGGTGGGCCTCCGTCCGGTTCACGGGCATTGAACACCCTGGGTTGAAGCATCCCTTGTCGCGTACCGCAATGGCACGTCGTTGCGCTCGGTTGAAATATCGTCTGGTCCGACCGAGTTCCAGCGGAACCCCGTCCCCGTTAAGAACGATCGGGAGGATTCTCGCGTTACAGGCGATCCGACGGCAATCCTGCGCTGAAACCGATAGTCCGTGGTCCGTGATTCCGGTCGTGTTCAGCTGCCCAGCAAGGGTTTGGAAGTCGATGGTGACGGCTAAGGTGAACTGCGGCGCCAAAGGCATCGCGGTATGTTTCCCTTCGGCCTCGGGCTTTGGCGGACCGTCGGAACCAGACGCGTCGTGTGTCGTCACGCTGCGGATCGAGTCGAGTAAGAACCGGTGCAGGCGCTGGGCGCGCTGTCGGGCACGAGCTTGGGCCAGGGTCTCCCCGCCCATGACTTCCACGCGCGGTTCGAGCCCAAGTCCGCCTGTGGGAGAACCTTCGGGCTCGCCGAAGCCCTGGACCGGGATTCGCTCTGTTGGCGCCTCCGGGTCGATCGCCCATTCGGGAATGCCAAGCGGTGGGACGGGCGTGTTGCCTGCCTTGGTTCGTGGATTGCTGAGGACATCAGCAGCGGTGGCCAGCAGTTCGTGGCCTTCGGCGTTAGTGATGATCTTGTATTCATAGCCCTTGCGGCTGTGGCCCATGTAATAGGCGCCGATGAACATGGATTCGGATTCTTCCGGGTGAGCCGCGGCAAATGATTCCAAGCGTCGGGTCTGGTCCTTGACGAGCTTGTCGGTGCCTTGGATGTTGCGTGTGCGAGCGGCATCGGCCAGCTCGGCTTCGAATTGCCATGCCACGGCTTCCGGATCCGGTTGACGTTCGATTTCAGGGCCCATCGCTGCGATCTTTTTTGCTAGGACCGCCAACGTCTTGGGATCTGCAGATCCTTCACCCAAGACGGCGCCGAGCTGCGGGAACTTCGGTGCAACTTCACGGCCGTTGAAACCGGTGCGCGGAAGAAGGTTGGCGGCTGTCTCAACGCGGTGCAGTGCTTGGAAGTGGGTGAGGTTTTGCTGGTTCTTGAAGAACTCAGCCTCGTCGCGGAACAGGGTTTTGCGTCTCGGCTCATTCGTTGCATCCGCTGGCAGCCCGCGTTCACCGCTTAAAAATGCTGCAGGTTCGGCAAGCAACTTGTTGAGTTCAGCCAGCGGGGCCTCGGTGATGGTGTGCAGTTGGGCTTCGGTGGCCCGTGCGACAGCCAGGATCTGGCCGTAGCCACTGATTCTGTACAAGTCCTCGGTGAGCGCTACGAATGCTGCGGCACGGACCTGGGAGGAACCGATGGACCGTGAGGCCTTGTCCAGGAGATCCCGAAAACCCGATTTGAAGACGGCGAGCAAACGCAACTCATCGGCCATGGCGCCCGTCGACGTGTTTGTCGAAGAACCTGCTTCGTAGGGTTCGGGCTGGTTGGTCATGGGTACAAGTTTGGCCGGGGAACCTCGGACGCCGGCGAGTCGAGGGGAGAAGTGTGGATAAGTGCCTACTCCATGGTTCGGTTCGTGACGTGTCGCCATCCGCCCGGGAAGCGATGTACGGGCAGGGGAGGGCAAGGCATCGATTTGGGGCGGATCCTAGGGTGGTTCTTATGCTATGCGTGCATCGTTGTTGCCAGGAGCGCTTCCACGCGGGCAGCAATGCCCAGCAGACCCCGGTCCTGGTGGGCGAATCCTTGCAAGTTGATCCCCACGGGCAGGCCGTCGTCGCTCAAGCCGGCCGGAAGTGTCACAGACGGTACTCCCAGTACCGTGCCCGGGCCGACATGCCGGGTGAGAAGCGGGAAGACCGGGACCTGTCTCCCGAGATGCGAAACGATGTGGTCCTGGCCAATGGGAGTCGGAAGGCACGGCAACGTCGGGAAAACCAACGCGTCGATGCCCGCAGCGGCCATAATTGCTGCATGGTTTTCGCGGGCGGTATCCATCAGTTCGACGGCTTGCTCGTAGGCGTCGGCAGTGACAGGATCGGCTTCGTATCCAGCCAGGACGGTGCGCACATCCGGTGAGGCCGCACGGGCCACGACCTGTTTCCAGGCCTCTGTGGGGGACAGGTTCTCCGCTGCGGCCAGGTGCGCACCGAGCAGTCGCGGGGCCTCCCAGCCCACGAGATCCCACTGGGCCGCGTCGGTCTGCGCGAACACCTGGTCAAGGTCAACCTCGATGACCTCGTAGTCCTTGCTCAGTGTTGCCAGGACTTCCTGGAAGCGCTTTGCGACCGATGGATCCAGGTTCAGCAGGAACGTGGTGGGGACCGCCAACACCGGGGCCTTTGCCTCGAGGCCTGTCTGCCCGTTGTGGGTGAGCCAGGAATCGACGGTGCTTACGTGTGCGACGCTGCGGGCATGGACACCGACGGTGTCACGGGACCACGACAGCCCAATGGTCCCCGCCCCGGGCCAGCGGCCGGTGGTGGGGCGGAACCCCACCACGGCGCAGGCAGCAGCGGGAATCGATACCGATCCGCCGGTGTCGGTGCCCAGCGAGACCTGGACCAGCCCGGCTGCCACGGCAGCGGCACTGCCGCCGCTGGAACCACCGGCGCTGCGCAGCGGATCGAAGGGGTTGGGCACCGGGCCGAAAACGGAATTGTTGCTGGTGATGCCGAAGGCGAGTTCATGCATGTTGGTCAGCCCGGCAAGACGTCCGCCGTGCCGCTTCAACGTTGTCACCACGGGGGAGTCCGCCAGCGGCAGGTAGCCGTCGAAGACCGGGCTGCCGGCACTGGCGGGCAGGCCCGCGACCTCGATGTTGGCCTTCACGGCGAAGTCGAACCCCGCGTCGAGGCCCGAGCCCAGGGCGGTCCCTTCCGCTGGCGAGTCACCGGACTCGACGAGGTAGGTCCAGATTCCTGGGGTCGGCTTCTTGCTCATGGGGGTTCGGTTCCTTGGTGGCTCGGGCTGGTGGGGGTGGCCACCAGCCTACGTGCGGGCCAAGGAGGCACGCCATAGGCGTGGATGTGGCGGCACCTCTTCCGGGGCGGGGCCCTTAGCCCTCGTAGATCATTTCAACGCGCCGGTTCTTGGCCCGGTTCTCCGCGTCTTCCTGGTCCCCGAGGGCCGCGGGTTGGGTGTCGGCCAGTCCCTTGACGCTGAGTTCGAGGTCCGGACGCTGCTTCTTCACCAGTGCGGCCACGGCCTTTGCGCGATCGGTGGAGAGTACCTTGTTGGGGATCGCACCGGTGCGCGAATCGGTGTGGCCGCCGATGGCCAGCCCTGCCCCCTTGGGTACATCCGCAAGCAGTTTTTTGATCTGTGCCCCTGCCGCCGCGGGCAGGTCCGATTCGTCAACGTCGAAGAGGATGTCGCTGGAAAGCGAGATTATTCTCTTGCCGCCGCGGTAATCGGTGGTGTCCAACGCCAAGACGGAGGATTCGAGGTCGTAGGTGTGTACCGAGGCGGCAAGGTCCTTGGCGGGGATCACCGGCGGGGCCTCCGGGGCGGGGGTCCAGCCGCCCGAAGCCAGCAGCAGCGCGGCAACGGCAAGTTGGGCGATCATCGGGTCACCGGAACGTTGCGGAAGCTCGGAACCCCGTCCATCACCTTGATGTCGATGGTGTCGATGGGGTCCTGCGGAGCGGAGTACCACCCGGTCCAAAGCATTGGGGTGTCATTGAGCGTCGAGAGGCCCGATGAGCTGGGCTCCTTCACGGTGCTGTATTCCTTGAGGTTTTCCCGGTCTAGGAGCTTGGGGCCCTGGGCGGTTTCGTTCAGGACGGTGTAGTAGCTCAGGGGCTCGTCCGCCGGGGCGTCCGGGAAGTGCGGGGTGATCGTCATGGTCAGTTCCATGATCTCGCCGTGGACCTTTAGCGAATAGATGCTTGCCTCGACCTTGTCTTTGGTCCCGGGAACGGTGAAGTCCTGGGTGAGAAGGGCAGTGCCCAGTGACTCGACGGTGGGCGCTTCCCCGGAGGCGTCTGCGGAGGCTGTGCCAGGCCCGGCCTGCGCGGTGGGCTCGGCGCTTGGGGCGGATTCCTGGCTGGCAGGGGCTTCCTGGGTTGTCGGGGCAGCCGGTTCATCGCTGCCCATGAGCCCGGAGCAACCGGTGAGTGCGATGAGCGCGATTGCCCCACCGCCGATGAGTTGGATTCCGCGTTTCATCAAGTGCTCCAGTTCTCCGGCGCGAGCCCGTGTCACGGGGTTCGGCGCTGGTTCGAAGGGTGGTGGTGCCATCCGGAACTCTGCGCCTGGACGAGGTGCTGCTGACTAAAGGTAGCGTTATCAATAACCGATAGACGAAATTATTGCATGATCCTCCCTTGTAGTGTTTGTGCGCGACGCTGCGGGTGGAGGGCGAGGGTTTCGCCATGGTCGTTCTCGGTCTGCGGCGCGTTTGGGCTGGGCAGGTGAAAGCCGCTCTTCGACCCGCTGCGGGGTGCCGGAGGAAGGTGCATCGATGTCGGGATTATCACAGGGCGCACGGCGAGCCCCGGTGGTGTTGGCGCCCAACGGCGAAGTGTTTCCGGCCGGAACATTCGAAGGAGTACCTGGAAAGCGGCCGGCCGGGTTGATCCTTCGGGGCCCGGGGGCGCTAGACTGGATAAAGCATGACGTTGACCCGGCAATCACCGGCGAGTCCTCGGAAGAACGGCAAGCCCACCAAGCACGCGGGCGACACCGCATTAGACCCGAGCGGGTAAGCCCGTCACAGCAGTCAATGAGCGGCCAGGAAGCGCCCGGGAATCCGGACCGAACCTGGCAAGCGGGGTGGTACCGCGAGATGGAGCGACCGATTTGCTTCGTACTCGCCCCTGTATTTGGAGAACGCCTAAGCGCATGCATGCGCCTTCGATCACCAGGACTGCCGCAGATGACCAGCTACCCCAAGGCCTCGACCGACCCCCATGGCGTGACGCCATCCTCTCCCCGCTTTCCGGAGATCGAGGAACGGGTCCTTTCCTACTGGAAGAACGACGAGACCTTCCAAGCCTCCATTGACACCCGCGATGCCGGTGCCGAGGGAGCCAACGAATTCGTCTTCTATGACGGACCCCCCTTCGCCAATGGCCTGCCGCACTACGGGCACCTGCTTACCGGCTATGTCAAGGATCTGGTGGCCCGCTACCAGACCCAACGCGGGCACCGCGTCGAGCGCCGCTTCGGGTGGGACACCCACGGGTTGCCGGCCGAGCTTGAGGCCATGAAGCAGCTGGGCATGACGGACAAGGAACAGATCGAGGCCATGGGCATCGACAAGTTCAACGACGCCTGCCGAACCTCGGTGATGAAGTACGCCGATGAGTGGCAGGAGTACGTCACCCGCCAGGCACGCTGGGTCGACTTCGAGAACGACTATAAGACGCTTAACGTCGAGTACATGGAATCGGTCATCTGGGCCTTCAAGCAGCTGCACACCAAGGGCCTGACCTACCAGGGCTTCCGCGTGCTGCCTTACTGCTGGAAGGACGAGACCCCGCTGTCGAACCACGAGTTGCGCATGGACGACGACGTCTACAAGGACCGCCAGGACCAGACGGTCACCGTCTCCTTCCCGCTGCTGGCCGGGGACACCGAGATCTCCAGGGAACTCGCCGGGGTCCAGGCGCTGGCCTGGACCACCACCCCGTGGACGCTGCCGACCAACCTGGCCCTGGCCGTGGGCCCTTCGGTCACCTACGTGGTGGTGCCCGCCGGGGAGAACGGCGTAAAGGCATCGGCGGCCAACGGCGACTTCATGATCGCCGCGGACCTGCTGGGTTCCTACGCCAAAGACCTCGGCTACGCCGACGAGGCATCGGCCGCCGAGGCAATCACCGCACACTACACCGGTGAGCAGCTGGCCGGGATCCGCTACACCCCGTTGTGGGACACCTTCACCGATATCGATGCCTACGACACCGCAGATGCATTCCAGCTGCTGGTTGCCGACTACGTCACCACCACTGACGGCACCGGCATCGTCCACCAGGCCCCCGCCTACGGCGAAGAGGACCAAAAGATCTGTGAGGCCGCTGGCATCCCGGTGATCCTCTCCATCGACGAGGGTGCGAACTTCCTGCCGCTTTTCAAGGGCGGGGAGCTGGCCGAGATCGCCGGAGTGCAGGTCTTTGAAGCCAACAAGATCATCACCAACGTCCTGAAGTCCGATGCGCGTCTCATCAAGCAAGCCTCCTACGTGCACTCCTACCCGCACTGCTGGCGTTGCCGCACCCCGCTGATCTACCGGGCGATTTCCTCCTGGTACGTAGAAGTCACCAAGGTCAAGGAGCGCATGCTGGAATTGAACCAGCAGATCAACTGGATCCCGGGCAACGTCAAGGACGGCCAATTCGGCAAGTGGCTTGCCAACGCCCGTGACTGGTCGATCTCGCGCAACCGCTACTGGGGTTCCCCGATCCCGGTGTGGGAATGCGACGCCCAGGACTGCACACACCGCGAGGTGTACGGCTCGCTTGAAGAAATCCAGGCCGGATTCGGCCGCCTGCCGCTCAACCACGGGGGTGAGCCGGATCTGCACCGCCCGTTCATCGACGAGCTCACCAAGGCCCACGAGGGCTGCACCGGCGCGGGTACCATGTACCGCGTCGAGGACGTCCTAGATGTCTGGTTCGACTCCGGGTCTATGCCCTACGCCCAGGCGCACTACCCGTTCGAGAACAAGGAATGGTTCGACACCCACCACCCGGCGGACTTCATCGTCGAATACATCGGCCAGACCCGCGGCTGGTTCTACACCATGCACATCCTCTCCACCGCGCTCTTTGACCGCCCGGCGTTCAAGAACGTGATCAGCCACGGCATCGTGCTGGGCTCGGACGGAGCGAAGATGTCCAAGTCGCTGCGCAACTACCCGGATGTCAATGAGGTCCTTGATCGCGACGGCGCCGATGCGATGCGCTGGTTCCTGATGGCCTCCCCGATCCTTCGCGGCGGCAACCTGGTGGTCACCGAGCAAGGCATCCGCGAGGGCGTGCGCCAGGTGTTGCTGCCGATGTGGAACGTCTGGCATTTCTTCTGCCTGTACACCAACGCCGCGAATTCCGGTGCCGGGTACCAGGCCAAGCACACCTACACCTCGTCCGACCCGCTCGATGCCTACATGCTCGCCGCGACCGGGGACCTGGTCCGGCAGGCCGGGGCCCACCTGGATGCCTACGATATCTCCGAGGCCGCGGAAACCATCCGCCAATACATGGACACGCTCACCAACTGGTACGTGCGCCGTTCCCGCCAGCGCTTCTTCGACGAGGACCCTGGCGCGTTCGACACCCTCTACACGGCCCTGGAAACACTGACCCGCGTGGCGGCCTCGCTGCTGCCGCTGGCATCCGAGGAGATCTGGCGCGGGCTCACCGGGGGACGCTCGGTGCACCTGGAGCCATGGCCCGACGCCGAGGCCTTTGGACGCAACCAGGAGCTGGTCGCTGCGATGGAAACCACCCGGAAGATCGCCTCGGTCGGTTCCTCGCTGCGCAAGGCCGCGAACCTGCGGGTGCGCCTCCCGCTGGCCGGGATGAGCGTCGCGGTGCCCAACGCCGCCGCGCTGGCCGGCACCTTCGCCACCATCATCAAGGACGAGCTGAACCTTCGATCGCTGACCCTGATCGATGCGGCAGAAGCCAACGCCGCCGAATACGGCATCAGCCAGCGCCTGGTCGTCAACGCCCGGGCCGCCGGGCCGCGGCTGGGTAAGAACGTGCAGCTCGCCATCAAGGGTGCCAAATCGGGGGACTGGTCAACGAGCGAGGCCGGCATCGTCACCGCCGGGTCCCTGGAACTCCAAGACCACGAATACACCCTGGAGACCGTCGTCGAAGCCACCGAGGGCGAGGAGTCGATCGCCGCGGCGGTGCTGCCCGGAGGGGGATTCCTGGTCCTGGACACCGAGGTGAGTCCCGAACTCGCCGCCGAAGGCCTGGCGCGGGACACGATCCGCGCCATCCAGTCGGCCCGCAAGGACGCGGATTTGGCGGTCAGCGACCGCATCCGCACTGTGATCCACGCCGACCCCGCCACCCTGGCGGCGCTGCAAGCCAACGCCGCCCTGATCAAGTCCGAGACTCTCACCACCGGACTGGTCCTTGAACCGAACGAAAACGGGGCCGACACCAAGATCACCGTGGAGTCGGTAGCCACCGCCCAGGGCAAGACCAATGCATCGGAGCCACACGCATGAGCAACACCTTTGACCGGTTCTCGGTGGAGAGCGTCTACGCCGAGCTGCTCTCACGCGCCCCGGAAAACAAGATCGAGCCGCGCATGGAGCCGATGCGCCGTGCCATGGAGATCCTGGGGGAGCCGAACAAGGCGTTCCCGATCATCCACGTCACCGGCACCAACGGCAAGACCTCCACCGCCCGGATGATCGAGGCACTGCTGCGCGCCCACGACCTGCGCACCGGGCGCTATTCCTCCCCGCACTTGGTCTCGGTGACCGAGCGCATCGGGATCGACGGGGAACCGGTGGATGACGAGACGTTCGTGCGGATCTGGGACGAGATCCGGCCCTACCTTCGAATCGTCGACGACGAGCTCACCGCCACCGGGGAGAACCGGCTGACCTACTTCGAGGCGGTGACCATCCTGGGCTTCGCGATCTTCGCAGACACCCCGGTGGACGTCGCGATCATCGAGGTCGGCCTGGGCGGGATCACCGATGCCACCAACGTCGGGGACGGACAAGTTGCCGTCCTCACCCCGATTTCCCTTGACCACACGGACCTGCTGGGCGATACCACCGAGCTGATCGCGGGCGAAAAGGCCGGGATCATCAAGCCCGGGGGATTCCTCATCTCCTCCGCGCAGCCGGCCGACGCGGCCCAGGTGCTTCTGGAGCGGGCACTGGAAACCGAGGTGCCCTACCGATTCGAGGGCGTCGAGTTCGGCGTCGAAAACCGCACCGTTGCCGTTGGAGGCCAGCAGCTTGACCTGCAGGGCATCGCCGGACGTTACCCCGGGATTCTTTTGCCGCTGCACGGAGCGCACCAAGGGCAAAATGCCGCGGTAGCCCTGGCCGCCGTGGAGGCGTTCATCGGGGGAGGGAGCACGGAGCTGAACCACGATCTGGTCATCGAGGGCTTCGGTGCGGTCACCAGCCCCGGACGCCTCGAGGTGATCCGCAAAGCGCCGACAGTACTGCTCGATGCCGGGCACAACCCCGAGGGCATCCGCGTCTCCGCGGCCGCGGTGAAGGAGTCCTTCGGATTCACCAAGCTGGTGCTGGTCATCGGGATACTTGCCGAAAAAGACGCCCGCGCAATGCTGGCCGAATTGCGCGAGGCGTACCTGGATTTGAGCCAGGACATCTGCATCACCCAGTCCAACTCCCCTCGGTCCATTCCGGCCGGCGAGCTGGCCAACATGGCGCTGGAAGCGGGATTCAACGAAGAGGACCTGTTTGTCACCGAACGCCTTGACGATGCCCTGGAGTGGGCCGTGGGCCGCGCCGAGGCATCGACGGACTTTGGCGGCGGAGTGCTGGTCACCGGCTCCATCACCCTGGTGGGCGAGGCCCGCATGCTCCTTGGAGGTGCATAGGCCCATGGCGAAAATGACCAAGGCGCAACGTGAATGGCGCCCGGGGCAGCCCAAGAAAGTCCGTTCCACCAGGGTGCTGTTTGCCTCCACCGTGCTCACCCTCGAGGCGCTGCTGGCTCTCTTCGTCGCTTTGGCGCTCTTCGGGCTCAAGCGCGATGAGTTCGCACCTGTTATGGTCCTTGGCGCCGGAGCTCTCATGGCGGTGGCGTGCACTATGACCTGCGCGTTGCTGAAGAAACCGGTTGGCTATGCCATCGGCTGGGCGCTGCAGCTGCTGTTTATCCTCACCGGTTTCCTGCTGCCCTCGATGTTCTTCATCGGCGCCGCGTTTGCCGCGACCTGGTGGTATGCGGTGACCAAGGGACACACCATGGACCTGGAGACCGCCCGGCGGGCCCGCGAGCAGGAGGTGTGGGATGCCGAGCATCCCGAGGCCGAAACCGGTCCCGAGCAAGCTTAGTTCCTCCACCGCGGGCGAACCGCACCACAGTTTTTGACTTGTACACCCTCTAAACACCTTTGGATAGGAGCCATGACATGGCTATTGAACGTTCCCTCATCTTGATCAAGCCCGACGGCGTCAAGCGCCAGCTGACCGGGCAGGTCATTTCCCGCATCGAAGCCAAGGGCTATGTGATCGCCGAACTCAAGCAGGTCTCCGCGACCCGCGAACTGCTCGAGGCACACTACGAGGAGCATGTGGGCAAGCCGTTCTACGAGCCGCTTGTCGAATTCATGCTCTCGGGCCCCTTGGTGGCCATCGTTGCCGAGGGGCACAACGTCATCACCGGATTCCGCTCGCTTGCCGGGACCACGGATCCGACCACGGCGGCCCCGGGGACCATCCGCGGGGACCTGGGCCGCGACTGGGGCCTGAAGGTCCAGCAGAACCTTGTCCACGGCTCGGACTCGGTAGAGTCCTCGAGGCGTGAAATCGGCATCTGGTTCTCCTAGCCGCGCGGGGATCGCCGGAACCTGGATACCCGGGAAAGCCGACGGGCCCGGCACTTCCCCCAACATGGGAAGTGCCGGGCCCGTCGGCGTTGGCGCGGATCAGCGCGGTAAGGAACCGGGCGCAGCGGAACGTATCCGCCCCAGCAGAAGGTCGGCGATCGGTGCCGCCGCGGCACCGATCGCGTAGGCCAAGAGGTCCAGGGGAACGAAAGTGGTGCCCAGTACCAACCGCACCGGCGCGAAGACGCTGGCCAGCTCCAGCGGAATTTCGGTGAGCTGGAACAGCTCGAGTGCCACGCAGAAACCCAGGGCGCCTAGCGCGTTGGAAAGCATCGCTGCGCCCGGGCGCAGCAAGACCAAGAGCACGTAGATCAGAACGGCATAGAACACCCCGCCGGCGGCATCCGCAACCGGGCCGGTGCCCGGGAAGCGCGAAGCCAAGCCCAAGGCGATGAGAAGCGGCACGCAGGCCGCTGCGCTGCGGCGCCGGTTCCTTGCCTGCATCTTGGCAGCCGTTGGAGCCTCAGGCGCCAAGGAATGCACCGGGGAAGCGCAGGAAGATCGTGGCCGCGGTTCCAACCAGCAAGATGACAGCGAGGACCCAGGTCCATTCGGCGCTGAAACGGCGCACGGGGCCTGAGGCCGGGATCACTCCGTGGGCGATGTTTCGTGCGGTGGTGTAGAGGAACATCGGGATCACCATCGCCCAGACGACCATGCAGTACAGGCACAGCGCGTTGATCTCATACAACGCCTGGGACCAGAGCCAGACGATGAAGACCATGGCCAGGGAGACCCCGACTTGCACCCCGATCCAGTACCAGCGGGCGAACCGCGCCCCGGCCAGCAGTGCCATGCCAATGGTGATCACCACGGCGAATCCGACGATGCCCAGGAATGGGTTGGGGAAACCGAACAAGGCGGCCTGCGTGGATTTCATCACGGTGCCGCAGGAGACCCAGGGGTTGAAGTCGCAGCTGGTGATGTAGTCCGGGTCCTTATACAGCGCGAGGCGTTCGAGCACCAGCATGCCCGAGGCAAGCCATGAAACCACTCCGGTGAGCACCAGAAAGAGCCCAAAGGATCTGCCCTGGGCCATGCGTGGCGCATCGGGCCGGTGGCTTGGTGGTGCTGAGGCTTCGGATGTGCGCATGGGATGCTCCCTGTTTCAGGTCATGTGTTCCTTGGCAGGGAGGCCACCCGGTGGCGGGTCTCTGCGTTGCCAATGCGGAACCGGTTTTGCCGGGTCCGTGCAATAAGTCTAATGTCCCGCGGGGCCGGGAAATCCTGCCGTGTCGCGGAGGCACAACCGCAGGGACAATGCCCGCAGGGAAGTGCCGTGGCGCGCCTTGGGGGATGGCGGCGGTCATGGGCGTGTCGGTGTGAGACAATTGCAGTGGTTGTTCGTGGATCCACAGTCTGCTTTCAACCCAACGACAGGCTTTCAAGCCCGATCGCGAGGAATCTGCTGCAAATAGACCACCTATACGAAGGTCTGAGCGAATACCGCGATATGGCCGCCGCAATGTAAAGCGGCTTGCTTGGAAAAGCGCCGTTGGTTCCGCATGGATGCCGCGCCCCGATCATGGTTGGCGCACCCGGGCGGAACAGAACAAGGACTTCCGCTGGGACATGCGGCCACAAGGCCCGGTCCAGCGAACCAACCAGGGGTCTAGTCGCTATCTGTGGGAGCGTCGAGCCCGCCGAGGAGCACTCTTTTACAATGGCAATGAATCGCGACGAATCCAAGGCAGCGATGGGTCAGGGCACCAAGGGCCGGAGCCGCACCAGTCGCCCGCGCACCAACTTCAATGAGCCGGCCGAGCCAAGCCGTCCGGCCCGCCGGGCGATGACCCTGGCCGAACTCAATGACGCCGCCGCAGCACCCACAGCCAAGACGCGCCCGGCAGTTTCCCCGCGCAACGCCACGGCACGCCGCCCGCAGGCTCGCAACGCCCGGGCCGCCACCAATGTGGATGCCACCGTGGAATCGGTCGCCGCAGCGGCAACCATCCCGGTACCCGTGCAAGCAGCGACGCCGCCGGTCGAGCAGCCCAAGGCCCCGGTCCGCCGCGGTCCACGTCGCGCCTCTTCAGGTGTCGGCGCACCGGGTGCATCCGCCACGGTGGCGCCCCTCGCCAGTGAAGCCGCGGCAGAGCCCGCCGCCGCGGCAGCCGCGTTAGAGGACCGCGTCGAGGAAGATGCAGCTCCCAAGACCGCCGCCAAGCGCCCTGCACGGGGCCGCAGCCGCAAGGCCACATCGGAAGCCTCAAACGCCCAGGAACCGGTTGTCGATCAGGCGCAGGCTCCTGCAGAAACCGCAGGGGACACCGAGGAGCAGGCCGAGAAGCCGGAGCAGGCCAAGGCCGATACTTCCCGTTCAACACGTGGCGGCCGCGGAACACGCAGCGGCGCCAGCATCAGGACCGTCGAGACCCGGTCAGATCAGGACGTTGCCAGTGCCGAGGAAGCCGTCGCCGATGCCACGATCGTGGAGATTGTTGAAGTAGACGCCGCAGTGGCCCACGACCCGTTCGCCATCCCGGAATCCGCGCTGTCGATGATCTTCCAGGCGCCGAACCTTCCCTCCGCCGGAGCAACCACCGGGAACCACGAGGAAGAGCCGGAGGCCGAGGGCGGAAGCGCGCACGATGACTCCGATGACGATTCCTCCGAGGATTCAGGTGCCGTGTCGCGCCGCCGGCGTCGCCGCCGCCGCGGTGATGCCGACCTGGAGCTCACCGGGGGCTCGGACGAGGATCCGCCGAACACCATCACCCGCGTCCGTGCCCCGCGCACCTCCCTGGAACCGGTTGTCTCCAACAAGGTCACCGCAGTGCGCGGATCGACCCGGCTGGAAGCCAAGCGCCAGCGCCGCCGCGACTCCCGCGAGTCCGGCCGCCGCCGCCAGGTGATCACCGAGGCCGAGTTCCTGGCACGCCGAGAATCCGTGGATCGCCAGATGGTGGTGCGCCAAAACGAGGACCGCATACAGATCGGCGTCCTCGAAGACGGCATCATGGCCGAGCACTTCGTCTCCAAGACGCAGCAGGACTCGCTGATCGGCAACGTATATGTGGGCAAGGTGCAGAACGTACTACCGTCCATGGAAGCTGCATTCATCGACATCGGCCGCGGACGCAACGCCGTGCTCTACGCCGGCGAGGTCAACTGGGACGTGGCGGGCCTTGACGGTGCGCCGCGCCGCATCGAACACGCGCTGAAGTCCGGGGACACGGTGCTGGTGCAGGTCACCAAGGATCCCGTCGGACACAAGGGCGCTCGGCTGACCAGCCAGGTCTCCCTGCCGGGCCGCTACCTGGTCTACGTGCCCGGTGGTTCGATGACCGGCATCTCGCGCAAGCTCCCGGATGTGGAACGCAACCGCCTGAAGAAGATCCTCAAGGACCACCTTCCGGAAAACGCGGGTGTCATCGTGCGCACCGCTGCCGAAGGCGCCTCCGAGGAAGAGTTGATGAACGACATCAACCGCCTTCGCGCCCAGTGGGAAGGCATCGAGGCGGCCGCCGCCTCCACCAAGACCCTGGCACCGGAACTGCTCTACGGCGAACCGGATTTGACCATCAAGGTCGTTCGCGATGTCTTCAACGAGGACTTCACCAAGCTCATCGTCTCCGGCGAGGAAGCCTGGGACACCATCGAGGCCTACGTGACCTACGTGGCCCCGGACCTGGTTTCGCGCCTGGAGAAGTGGGAGGGCGAAGATGACATCTTCAACCACTTCCGCATCGACGAGCAGATCCACAAGGCACTTGACCGCAAGGTCTTCCTGCCTTCGGGCGGCTCGCTGGTCATCGACCGCACCGAGGCCATGACGGTCGTTGACGTGAACACCGGCAAGTACACCGGTTCCGGCGGAAACCTCGAGGAAACGGTCACCAAGAACAACCTTGAGGCCGCCGAAGAGGTCGTGCGCCAGCTGCGCCTGCGCGACATCGGCGGAATCATCGTCATTGACTTCATCGACATGGTCCTGGAGTCCAACAGGGACCTGGTGCTGCGTCGCCTCGTCGAATGCCTGGGCCGCGACCGCACCAAGCACCAGGTCGCCGAGGTGACCTCCCTGGGCTTGATCCAGATGACGCGAAAGCGCATGGGAACCGGCCTGCTGGAAGTCTTTGGCGAGAACTGCGAGGCCTGCAACGGCCGCGGCGTGATCACCCACGACGAGCCGGTGGAACACCGCAGGGCCTTCAACTCGGCCGGCGATGCACACACATCGAGCCAGCGCGCGGCCGAAAAGCCTTCGCGGGCCGAACGCCGCCGCCGTAACCGCACCCCGGAAACCGACTCGCACTCCGAGTCGGCGCCCGCCCAAGGAACCGTTGAGGCCCAGGCGCCCGAGGACACGGCCAAGGCCGATGCCGCACGCACCGCGTTTGCGAACATCGCCGCCGCAGCCCATGCCGCCCACGACCAGGACGGAGCCGAATCCCCGGAGGAAGCTCCCACCCTGTCGGTGGCCGGCGAGCAGGTGGCTGTCCCGGCCGCCCGGCGCAACCGCCGTGCAGGTTCGGAGGGAACCGCACCGTCGGTGACACTGGAGAACCTGGAAGCGGCGCTGCCCGGCGGTGCCGCTCAGGTCGAGGCGCAGGATACCCATGACGAGGAGGAGTCGTCCAATGCACGTCCGGCACGCTCCCGCAGCCGCCGCAAGTCGCGCACCAAGGCCACCGAGCCGACGGAAAGCGACAACGCGTCGGATGAGCCCAAGGCCGTCGTGCAGACCCCCGTCGTGGAGGCCCCTGTCCTGCAGGCGCCCGTCGTCTCAGGTGTGGCCGGCCAGGCCTCGGCCGATGCAGCCTCCCAGGAGCCCGCAACCAAGGCAAAAAACAAGACTTCGGGAATCGAGCCAGTGGTGCGCGCTAAGCGCAGCCGCCGTGCAACGAGCCCGCAGGGCGGATCCGACGCAGCAGTCACTGTGGCATCGGACACGCTTGCAGCATCGGGTACCTCCCATGTTGCTTCGCTCGCTGAAAAAACCTCACTCTCCAAGCAGCAAAACCCCGCGAATGCGCCGGTTATGCTGGGTGTCGGAGTGCCGGTCAACGAGCTGAAAGAGTAGGGGTCGTGACGACTCGCGGGGGCACGTTGTATTTGCCACCGCTGCGCTTTTTAGCGTAGTCTAGATCCTCGGTGCGAACGCCAGCTATCGGAATCTTCCGCTCGGCGTGCCAGCACAGCGCAATCCCCAGGCTTGTTTTGGGGTAGTGATGCGCAGCAAGACAGATTGAACGTCGAGTAGAAGTGAGTACCCACGTGGTGTACGCAATTGTCCGCGCTGGCGGCCGCCAGGAAAAGGTTTCTGTTGGAGACCTCGTAACCCTTGACCGCTTGAAGGCTGCCCCGGGCGCCTCCATTGAACTGCCTGCCCTGTTGCTGGTCGACGGCGAGAAGGTAACTTCTGCAGCCGACGAACTGGCCAAGGTGTCGGTGACTGCTGAGGTCGTTGAGAACCTTCGAGGCCAGAAGATCGTCATCCAGAAGTACAAGAACAAGACCGGTTACAAGAAGCGCCAAGGTTTCCGCGCCTCGCTGACCAAGGTCAAGGTCACCTCGATCGCTTAATTGCGGTCGTTTCCAAGCATTCCCATTACCTGAAGGTAGGCACATTCCATGGCAAGTAAGAAGGGTGCGAGTTCCACTCGCAACGGTCGCGACTCCAACCCCCAATACCTGGGCGTCAAGCGTTTTGGTGGACAGGTTGTTTCCGCCGGCGAAATCATCGTGCGCCAGCGCGGTACCCGTTTCCACCCGGGTGCCGGCGTGGGAATCGGCAAGGATGACACCTTGTTCGCTCTGGCAGCAGGAGCCGTCGAGTTCGGTTCCCGCCGCGGCCGCAAGGTCGTAAACATCGTTACGGCTGGCTAACCCAGTACGTAACCGCATTCATTACACAATAGAGGGTGGGCCGCACGGCTCACCCTCTATGTGTTTTTCCAAGTACCCCGTGTTTTGCCGAGACCGCGCCACTGGCCGGTAGCGAGCACAACGCCACCCCTTTTTACTAGGAGTTTTCAACCGTGGCAGCCTTCATCGACCGAGTGGTCCTCCATGTCTCCGGTGGTACCGGTGGGCACGGCTGTGTCTCCATCAAGCGCGAAAAATTCAAGCCGCTGGGTGGACCCGACGGAGCAGCCGGCGGCCACGGTGGAGACGTGATCCTGCGCGTGGATGCACAGACCACCACGTTGCTCTCCTACCACCACTCGCCGCACCGCCACGCCGGGAACGGCGAAGGCGGCAAGGGCGACCTGCGTCCGGGCAGGAACGGGGAGACACTTGTGCTTCCGGTGCCTGAGGGAACCGTGGTGAAGACCCGGGACGGTGAGATCCTCGCGGACCTCATCGGCGACGGCACCGAATTCGTCATTGCCTCCGGCGGAATGGGAGGCCTCGGCAACGCCGGGCTTTCCAGCCAGAAGCGCAAGGCCCCCGGATTCGCGCTGTTGGGCACTCCTGGCGGCTCCGCCGAAGTGGTGCTGGAACTGAAGTCCGTGGCAGACGTGGCCCTGGTTGGCTACCCCTCGGCCGGAAAGTCCTCGCTGATCGCGGCATTGTCCGCTGCGCGGCCCAAGATCGCCGACTACCCGTTCACCACCCTGGTC
The DNA here is from genome assembly GCF_039544305.1 of Paeniglutamicibacter antarcticus. Lineage (NCBI taxonomy): Bacteria > Bacillati > Actinomycetota > Actinomycetes > Micrococcales > Micrococcaceae > Paeniglutamicibacter > Paeniglutamicibacter antarcticus. Next base: position 52,534 of record NZ_BAABLK010000094.1, on the reverse strand, counting down.
CCGAACCTCGGAGTGGTGCAGGCCGGGGAGATCCGCTACACCGTGGCCGATGTGCCCGGCCTGATCCCGGGGGCCTCCGAGGGCCGTGGCCTGGGGCTGGAATTCCTTCGCCACGTCGAACGCTGCGCCGCCCTGGTGCACGTGCTCGATTGTGCAGCGCTGGAAGCGGACCGCGATCCGGTGACCGACCTTGACATCATCTCCGCCGAGCTCGACGCCTACGAGGTCGACTCCTCCTTCGCCGGTGCCGACGGCCAGATCATCCCGCTGAATGAACGCCCGCGCCTGATCGCCCTGAACAAGGTCGACATGCCCGACGGCCGCGACATGGCCGAATTCGTGCGCCCCGAACTGGAGAAGCGCGGCTACCGTGTCTTCGAGGTTTCTGCCATGACCCGCGAAGGACTGCGTGAGCTTTCCTTCGCGATGGCCGAACTGGTCACCGAGGCACGCGCTAAGATCGAGGCGGCCCCGCTGCCGGTTCCCGTTGAGGTGCTGCGCACCCGGGTGTCCAAGCGGGCAGGGTTCGTGATCCGCAAGGAGGAGCGAAACCTCGAGCCGCTTTACCGCGTCATCGGTGAGAAGCCCGAGCGCTGGATCCTTCAAACCGACTTCCGCAACGACGAGGCGGTGGGCTACCTGGCCGACCGTTTGGCTAAGCTGGGGGTTGAGAACCAACTGTATAAGCTGGGTGCCAAGCCCGGCGACGCCGTGGTCATCGGTTCCGAAACCGATGCCGTGGTCTTTGACTGGGAACCGACCATGGCCGCCGGTGCCGAGCTGCTTGGCTCGCGCCGCGGACAGGACGTGCGGCTGGAAGAATACGGTGCACGACCGTCCCGCGATGAAAAGAAGGCGTTGCACGAGGAACGCAAGGGCGCCAAGGCGTCTGCCCGCGCGGAGCTTGAGGCCGAACGCAAGGCTGGGATCTGGACGGAGTCAGTGAACTACAAGCACGAGCAACCTAAGTCTGGAGAGTAAAATATCATCGAACGCGCGACAAACCTGCCCTCGGGCATCACCCAACGCCAAGACCTGCCACGAGCCTCCCGGATCGTTGTCAAGGTCGGATCCTCCTCACTAACAACCCTCGCCGGGGGCATGTCCGAGGAAGCGCTCAGCTCCCTTGTCGACCGCCTCGCGGCGGTGAAGACCTCAGGGGTCGAATTGATCCTGGTGTCCTCCGGCGCCATTGCCGCCGGCCTGGCACCCCTTGACCTCTCACGTCGGCCACGCGACCTGGCCACCCAGCAGGCCGCGGCGTCGGTGGGCCAGGGATTGCTGATGGCCAAGTACACCCAGGCTTTCTCCGCCCACGGCGTCACCGTGGGCCAGGTCCTGCTCACCGCGGACGACCTGATCCGACGCCAGCAGTACGCCAACGCGTTCCGCGCGCTGAACAGGCTGCTTGCTCTGGGCGTTGTTCCGATCGTGAACGAGAACGATACCGTGGCCAACCACGAGATCCGCTTCGGCGACAACGACCGGCTCGCGGCACTGGTCGCCCACCTGGTCAAGGCCGATGCGCTGGTGTTGCTTTCCGACGTCGACGCCGTCTATGACGCACCGCCGAACGACGGAGGCGTGCGCGTGCCGGACATCGAATCCGACGTGGCCCTGTCCCTGCTGGACATCGGGACCACCGGGGGAGCTGGACTGGGCACCGGCGGCATGGCCACCAAGGTCGAGGCCGCAACCATGGCCGCCGAAGCTGGCATCCCCGCCCTGGTCACCTCCACCGCTAACGCCGCTGCGGCGCTGGCCGGGGAAGACGTGGGAACCTGGTTTGCCGCCCGTGGCGGGCGACGTTCCACCCGGATGCTCTGGCTTGCGCACCTGGCATCGACCCGTGGGCGGCTGATCCTGGATCCAGGTGCCGTGGACGCCGTGGCCTCGGGTGTCGCTTCATTGCTGGCAGCCGGGATCACCGGTCTGAACGGTTCCTTCGAGGCCGGGGACGCCGTGGAAATCACGGACGCCGACGGGGGCCTGGTTGCCCGCGGACTGGTCAATTTCTCCTCCGAGGAACTGCCGCAGATGCTCGGGCGGTCCACCAGCGAGCTCGGGGAAAACCTCGGGGACCAATACGAGAGATCCGTGGTCCACGTCGACGACCTGGTCGTCGTCCGACTCTAAGCACTCCATGCAAAGCCCGGTCCCTGGCACAACGCGCCGGGCCGGGCTTTGCAGCACCCACCAGTAGAATGGATGAACATGAGCCAGAATATTGATGCAGAGCAGAAAACGGTAGTCGCGGGCGCACCATCGGATGGACTCGAAGCAGCAAAGGTCGCCGTCGGCAACCTTGCCGATCGTGCCCGCTCCGCCGCACGGGTCTTGGCACGGGCCGACCGGAACTGGAAAGACAGGGCGTTGCTGGCCATTGCCGCCTCCTTGGATGCCAATCGCGCCGCGGTGATCAAGGCCAACGCCAAGGACATCGAGGCCGGGCGCGCCAACGGGACCACCGAGGCATTGCTGGACCGCCTGAAGCTCGATGACTCGCGTGTCGATAATCTGATTGCCGCACTGGAAGAACTTGCCGGGCTCCCTGACCCGGTGGGAACCGTGCTGCGCGGACAGACCCTGCCAAACGGACTGCGCCTGCGCCAGGTCCACGTGCCGATGGGCGTCATCGGTGCCATCTACGAGGCCCGCCCCAACGTTACGGTCGATATTGCCGGCATTGCGCTCAAGAGCGGCAATGCCGTGCTGCTGCGCGGCGGCAGCGCCGCGGCACACTCGAACCTCGCACTGCTGGGGTTGATCCGCGATGCCATAGAGAGCGTCGGGCTGCCGGCGGACGCCGTGGCATCGGTCGATGCCTACGGACGCGACGGAGCTGCCGCCATGATGGGTGCCCGCGGAAAGATCGATGTACTGATCCCGCGCGGCGGACGCGAACTGATCCAGCGCGTGGTCACCACCGCGAACGTGCCGGTCATCGAGACCGGCGAGGGCAACGTGCACATCTACCTCGACGAATCCGCCGATGCCGAAATGGCCGTGCCGATCGTGCTCAACTCCAAGACCCACCGGCCTTCGGTGTGCAACACGGTGGAGACCCTGGTCCTCAATGCCCGCGCGGCTGCGGCACCCGAGGTCCTCGCGGCGCTGGCCAAGGCCGGGGTGCGCCTGCATGTCGATGCCCGCGCCAAAGTGCTCGCCGGCGGCATTGAAACGATCGATGCGACCGAAGCGGACTGGGACACCGAGTACATGGACCTGGACCTGGCCGTTGCGGTCGTCGATGACCTCGACGGGGCCATCAAGCACATCCGGGCACACAGCACCGGGCACACCGAGGCGATCCTGACCAACGACCTTGCCCGTGCGGAGCGCTTCATCGCCGAGATCGATTCGGCTGCCGTGATTGTGAACGCCTCGACCCGTTTCACCGACGGGGGCCAGCTGGGACTGGGCGCCGAAGTGGGCATTTCCACACAGAAGATGCATGCCCGGGGCCCCATGGGGCTTCGCGAGCTAACCACGACCAAGTGGATTGTGCAAGGCGATGGGCATGTTCGTTCGTAGCCGCGTGCCAAGGTGGGTACGATAGAGGCTAGGAAGACACCTTAGTTACTAGTACGTGCCGTGCACGCATGCGCGCGGCGGGCACATTACATCCTGGAGAAACATGTTTACCCAGTCCCTGAACGCAGCGATCCTGGCTTCGGAGAGCACCGGTGGAATGAGCACCGGTACGCAGGCGCTGCTCGTCGGCGGTGGCATCTTCGCGCTGCTGATGCTGATGTTGCTGATCACCATGTCGTACTCCAACGTGGGCAACCGCCATGAGATCAAGCCTGAACCCGAAGACCCGCACCGCACGCACACCAACAAGCACGGTCATCACTAGTCGTCTCGCGGCCGAGCGTACGGACCGCCCATTTCGCCTCGGCGTCATGGGCGGTACCTTCGACCCGATCCACCATGGGCACCTGGTGGCGGCCAGCGAGGTCGCCTCGGTCTTTGACCTTGACGAGGTCGTGTTCGTCCCCACCGGGGAACCATGGCAGAAATCGAACCGCGATGTCGCCTCGGCCGAACACCGTTACCTGATGACGGTGATCGCCACGGCGGCGAATCCGCGCTTTACCGTCAGCCGCGTGGACATCGACCGCCCGGGTCCGACCTATACCATCGATACGTTGCGGGACCTGGCTGCCCAGCGGCCCGAGGCCGAGCTGTTCTTCATCACCGGCGCGGATGCGATGGCCCAGATCATGGGGTGGAAGGACGTCGAGGAACTGTGGCGGTTGGCGCACTTCGTGGGCGTCACGCGGCCCGGACATGAATTGCCGGTGCTGGACCGCAACGACGTGTCGCTGATGGAAGTGCCCGCGATGTCGATATCCTCGACTGACTGCCGCGAACGCGTTCGCACCGGACATCCGGTCTGGTACTTGGTACCGGACGGCGTGGTGCAGTACATCGGCAAGTACAAGCTTTACAACTAGAAGAACTACGCAGTAAGCAACGGCCAGGACTAGAGACCGGCCGGGAATGGACAAGATGAGCGACGAGACCGGGCCCGCGCTCAGCAGGCGAGCCCTGCGTGAGCAGCGACGTGCCGAGACCGAAGCGACGCTTGCCCAGGAAGCTGCGGACACGGGCCAAGAGCCGGAGCCTCCCGCACCGTCGAATGACAAGCCGGCGGCTGCCAAGGAATCCGCACCCGTTGCAAAACCGGCGCAAAAGCCCGCAGCTGTCTCCGCGGCCAAGCCCGTGGCAAAGGCGGCAGAAGCGCCTGTACTGGCCCCAGCCGCCAAGCCTGTGGCAAAGCCCGTTGCAAAATCGGCCGAAACACATCGCGCAGAGGATTCTGCTGCAGATGCCAAGTCCGCTCCGACTCAAGACCCGGCACCCGCTGCCAAACCGGTACCCGTGGTCGCGGAACCCCTGCGCAGCCGCCGTGCCGCAGCCGGCGAGGTCGATGCGGTGCCCGAGCGAACATCCCTGCAGCGTGCCCGCGACCGCGAGGCGTTGCGCGCCCGCCGCCGGCTGGAACAGGAAGTTTCCTCACTTTCCCCCAAGGAACAGAGCCCCGGCGATGACCCGGCGCCGCTGACGCGCAAGCAGATGCGGCTCCAGGCGTTGGATGCGCTCAAGGAATCGGAGGGAGCCAAGTCGCCGGGCCCAGTGCGTCCGGGATCCGGCCCGAAACCCGGATCCGCCGAATCGTCCTCGAAGAAGGCTGAAGAGGCAAGTTCCGCCGCGGCTGCACAGATGAGCGTGGAAGAAGCCCTTGCGCTGCGTCGGCGCTCCGAGCCAGGTTCCCCCAGCGAACCGCTGCTGATCCAGCCCGAAGAGGACCTGGCCGAGGTCGACCTCGAGGTGCTGGCACAGCAACGCGAACTTGCGGCACGTGCGGCGATCATTTCCCGCCGTGCCGCCGAACGCCTGCGCCTGCAGGAAGAAAACACCCAGCGTGAAGGTGCCCGCCGATCGGACCCCTTCACCGGTGCCATGAACAATCTTGTCGCCGATGACGTCGAGAGGAAGATGGTCAACACCGGCATCTCCGGTCCGTTGACCCGTGGCTTCAATATCGCCATGACCGACCAAGGCACCCTTCACGGCGGTGCCCAGCCCGCGAACCCCGTGGACCCCACTACTCAGGCTTCGGCGCCCGCGGCGCCCAAGCCGGCGACCCCGGGTGCGAAAGCCCCGGCGGTCACACCTGCGAAAACGCTCAAGGCTGCTACTCCGGCCCAGGCACCGGCGGCTGGCACGAAACCGGCCGACGCGAAAGAAGCTGCCGCAGCAGCACCTCCCAAGGCAGTGGCGGACGTATCCGCAACTGCCGAGGCCCCGCTCGACGGCAAGGTGGCCGGGACACCGGAAACCGCTGATTCGCATGCCGATGACGAGTTTTCGGCGGCCGCCCGTCCGCCTGTGCGTGCAGTGCGCGCGCAGGGCCTTGACCCGTTGGATGTGCAGACCGCAGGAATGCGCCGTGCCAACAACATGTACTTGATGGTCATCGCGGCTTTGTCCGTTGGAGGTGCGGCCCTGGTGGCCGGCCTCATCATGTTCCTGAACTCAAACTAGCGCGCTACCGCGACGCCACTTATCCCTCAAGGAGACCCCCTATGAGTGCCCACGAACATTCCATCAACCTGGTCCAGACCGCAGCGCTTGCCGCAGCCGAGAAGCAGGCAGAAAACCTTATTGCTCTGGACGTTTCCGAGCGCCTCGGTGTCACCGACGCTTTCCTGATCGCCTCGGCATCTTCCGAGCGCCAGGTCAATGCCATCGTCGACGAGATCGAAGACAAGCTCGCCGAGAAGTTCGATGTTCGTCCTGTGAGGCGCGAGGGCCGTGGCGAAGGTCGCTGGGTCCTGCTTGACTACGCGGATGTCGTTATCCACGTCCAGCACAACGAGGACCGCGTCTTCTACGCGCTCGAGCGCCTCTGGGGGGACTGCCCGGTCATCGATCTGCCCACCACCGGGGAGCCCGCAACGGACATGTCGCACATCGAGACGCTGCCTGATTCACTTTAGGGTCCGTCGATTTGCGCCACATGTTTTGTGTGGCCTATGATGGTTGAGTTGCCCGCGAGGGCGGCTCTCATTTGGGGGTATGGCGCAGTTGGTAGCGCGTCTGCATGGCATGCAGAAGGTCAGGGGTTCGAATCCCCTTACCTCCACCAAGATATGTGAACAGCAAAAGGTCCCCGGCTTCGGTCGGGGACCTTTTGCGTTGCCGATGCACCCGGTCAGTCAGTCACGTTGCTCCCGGAGATACCTGTCCTTTTCCACGACGAGTTCACCACCCATCCGCGGTTGGTCGCACTGCCATGTTGCGTGCGTGAGTGGCGCGCTATCGATTCAATGGTTTTTCGAAAGGACGCTGGGCCAGGGGCTCAGTAGACGAAGATCGGCAGCCAGCCAGGGTTGTGCGCGTGGACCAGCACGAGGAACAAAACGAAGTCGAAGGTCAGGTGCACCGAAACGACATAGGTCAACGACTTCGTCAGCTTGAAAGTGTAGCCCTGCAGCAGTGCAAAAGGAAACGTCAAAAGCGGACCCCAAGCTTGGTATCCGATCTCCCAAAGAAAGGAAGAGAAGATCACCGCCTGGAGGATGTTGGCGAGCCAATCCGGGAAGTGCAGCCGCAGCAACGTGAAGGTGGTGCAGATGAAGAACAACTCGTCCCAGATACCAACAGCATTCACTCCCAGAAAAAGCCGCCAGAAGACGACGGGATCCGACGCGTCCGGCCAGTTTCTGTATACCTCCGTGCTGATCAGGTACACCGGTAAAATGAAGTAGCCCAAGGCTACGACACCTATCAAGTAGAGCTTGGCGACCAACGGCCATTTCCGGCCGGTTTTCACCGGAAACTTGATGACTTCCTCACGGTAAAGGAACCGCGAAGCGAGCCACGGCAACAGCACGGCCAAGGCCAGCGCACCACCCATGAGAGCCATGTGCTGGATGCTCAAGTCGGCATTGAGCGGAACCAGGCTGATGATCAGTAGCCCCACGGCGATAAGCAAAAGGTGGCGTGCGAGCCGGCGGTCGATTGTTGCCGCCGTGAGCAGGCTCAGGATGAGCAGGCTGTAGCCGATCGGGTCATTACCGACCCCGAAAAGGAGCACTCCGGATGCCGAGAGCAGCACGGCAGGGAGCAGCTTCCAGCTGAGCACTGCACGGGGTGGTGCAGTTGTGATCGGTCTCATCCCACAAGCATGCCAGCATTGCCTGCAGGCCAAAAAACGGGCTCGTCCCAGCTATGGGCTTGCTAGCTCTGTTCGCGTCCAACGGTACGTTGTGGACGCCATGTCTAGCGGTGGTTGCGTGGGTTCCGCGGGTGGTGGGCCCGCTCGTGGCATGGTGGTGATTATCCCGAGTGTTTACCTTGTGAACCAATATACAAGCCTCAAAGCTTGTATATTCTTATACAAAGTTCTATATTTGTATTATGATTGTGGTGACCATAGACCAGCGCAAGTCCCGATCGGGACCGGACAAGGTCGAGGACCTGTTGCAACGACTGGCCCGGGCGTATGAAGTCGCTCGCCCATTTGAACGAACCGCTGGCGATGAGGTTCAGGGGGTGCTCCAAGATGGGCCTGCCGCGGTGCTGTTGGCGCTCGAGGTGGCTCGCACGGGAGAGTGGAGTGTGGGAATCGGTGTTGGTGCCGTGGAGATGCCGATGCCGGTGCAAACGCGAGCCGGCCGCGGACCCGCCTTTGAACATGCGCGCGATGCCGTGGAGCGGGCGAAGAACTCCAACGGTTCACTGGCCCTCTCGGGGCCCGGTGCCGAAGCCGAACGGCTTGAGGCAGAATTGCAATTGATCGCCCTGGTGAACGCGCGACGCACCGAAACGTCGGACGAAGCTGGCATATTGGTATCCCAAGGACTGACCCAACAGCAGGTCGCAGTCCGACTGGGGATATCGCAGCAAGCCGTCTCGGCACGGCTGGCCTCGGGACTTTGGTACGAAGCCACCAGGCTGACAGACCTGGCAGGTGCGGCACTGCACGAGTACGCACGGATAGCGGAAGGAAGCTGAGCCGGATGAACTGGATAGCTTGGGCCCTGCTGCTTGTCGTTGTGCTTGTGGGTATCCCGCGCTATTTCGCCGCATCGGGATTCCGTTGGCCGGTGAAGCAGTCACTGACCAGCATCCTGCTCATGATGGTGCTGGCGATTTCCGGCACCCTCGCGGCAATTGGGAACCACATGCCGGATGCGGGGCAGGTTCCGCGCGAATTGGTGATCATTGTCAGCGTGGCTGCCGCCACCTTTGGCGGCGGCCCGGTGACCGAGACCGTCTTCCGGCTGGCGGCGTTCAAGCACGCACGCAAGGACACTCGAGAGACTTTGGTGCTGGATGCCAGCCCGCTGCGTGGAGGCATGTGGATCGGTCTGCTGGAGCGGGCCGCCATTGCTTCAACGCTTTGGGCAGCATGGCCGGAAGGACTCGCCGTGGTCTTGGCCGTCAAAGGACTCGGTAGGTTCTCAGAACTCAAGCAGCACGCCGCCGCCGAACAGTTCATCCTAGGCACCTTCGTGAGCGTCCTCTGGGCCTGCGCCGCAGTAGGTGTCGGGCTGCTCGTCAGCATCTAAGCCGCTCTGCGGAACACGGGCGAGGGCCAGCCGGGCTGCGTGGCCCATGACAGAGTAAACCCCATGAGCCGCGCACCCCGACCATCAACCGGTGCGCAAGCCCGTCGGGGGTTCCCCGCATGGGCTACATATTCATTGGTGTCGGCGCGCTCGTGTTGGGGTTGCTGCCCTGGTTCGTGACCGGGATGCGCCTACCGTTACAGAATTTGTGAGGTGTCCAAGCGCTGCCGGAGCAGATGCCGCGCACGCTATTGCCGTTTAGCCAGTACGAGCTCTCATCCATTTTGGGGATGGTCATCTCGGGCATGGGTTTGGCCGGGCTGTCGGTTCGCCCCATGCCGATCGACTCACGGCCCAAAGCTGCCGCATACGCGGGAATCGGGACCTTTGCCGCGTGCGGCGTGGCGATCATCCAAACCTCGCTCGTTCTCCGGGACGGGCTGCGGTTCTCCTTCGCATCCACTGCCTATTTTCTTGCCGTATTGGCGGTGATAATCCTTGCGGTCGCCGGTGGGTTGCTTGTATTGCTGTCGATCGCGCTGGGCGGACCGTTGTCGGCTTCCCTCGGGATGGCGCTCGCTGCGTTGGCGGTGGGCATATGGGTTCGCTATTTCATTCTCGGGGTGGCCACCGTTCCCTCGCCGGCGTCGTTGCTGTTCTTGGTGGGCGCCACGCGATGGCTGCCGGCACTGCTGGTTGGAGCTGCACTTGCCTGGTGCGGTCTAGGTACCCTCCGCCAAGGCGTCGCATGGGTCGTGAATCTGCTCTTGCTGTGGGTGGTTCCGGCGGCCCTGGCGGGATTGTCCAATGCGGCCGGATCGCGGATCCTTGCCGGAGACTTCAGGGAGATGGCAAGCGCAGGGGTGGGCGCGTTTCTCAGCTCGCTCGGTTCGACAGCAGGTTCCCTTGGGCCAGTGGTGGTTGCCGTGGTTGTCGCAGTCGCCGTTCTCTATGTCCTGAGTGCGGTGGCAACGGGGAAGAGGCCGGCGCCGCAACTGCACGTGTAGTTCATCCTGCGGCGGACTCCGGTGAAGGATGTCTTCGAGGATGAAAACCGCGGCAACAAAAACCAGCGTGTACCCGAGAAACTGGTCAGGGCGTGTCAGGAGCGTCTTGCAGGCCAAGGCGGGAGCCGCGCCCACCCGTCCCGTGGGTGGCCAGCAGGCGCATGGCGATCCCCGGTGATTGCATCGAACCGACGAACGGCGCGCGCCCGGCACGTCGAAGCCCGGGGGGCAGAAGGCGCAGACAGCCTTCCGTGACAGCAACGACACGAAAAGCCCAGGAAGGACGCCACAGGCAACAAGACCGCGACGTCCCTTCCCGTGGATCGGCGTATCCCAAGCCTGAAGGCCGCGCTCTGCCGTACAAGGCTCCTGACACCCTGTTGGATGCCAACGACCTAGACTGGGTGACATGAGTGACGTCTTGCCATCGTGCCCCCAGTGTTCGAGTCCCTACACCTATGAAATGGGTACCTTGTTGGTTTGCCCCGAGTGCGCCCATGAGTGGTCAGCAGCAGCAGCTGATGTGGATGAAGAACCCCAAGAAACAGCCATCAAGGACTCGGTCGGAAACGTGCTCTGCGACGGCGACACCGTCACCATAGTGAAGGACCTCAAGGTCAAGGGCCAGGCGCAGTCGATCAAGGTCGGGACCAAGGTCCGCAACATCCGCTTGGTTGAGGGCTTCGACGGACACGACATCGACTGCAAAGTTGATGGCTTTGGCCCGATGCATTTGAAGTCCTCGGTCGTAAAGAAGGTGTAGCAAACGGCCACCTTCGGGCGGCCGGGTGCCATCCACCCCTCTTGGACTTCAAGGGCTTCAGTAGGGACGTGCTAAGTTGGCGGTGGCGCTTGGGCCGTTCCGGCCGGTGCGTCGATGCAATCGAATTTCCTTATCGCGAAAGACTCTTCCTCCGCCATGACGCTGTCCGAGAATTCCCCCGAACCCGCTGCTGCGCACGCCAGCACCACCGAGGATTTTGCGCACAACCTTGCCTCGATCAAGGCTCGCATCGAAGCTGCCGCTCACAAGGCTGGCCGCGATCCCGCCTCAATCCGATTGTTGCCGGTCAGCAAGACGGTTCCGGAGGATCGGCTGCGTCTGGCCGTTGCCGCGGGGATGGACTTCTTGGGTGAAAACAAGGTCCAAGAAGCCGCACGAAAGGCTGAGAATCTTTCCGATATTCCCGGGCTGAGATTCTCGGTCATCGGAAACCTGCAAACCAACAAGGCCAAGTTCGTAGCCCAGTTCGCGGATGAATTCCAGGCGCTGGACAACCTTCGTCAGGCAGCAGCCTTGCAGCGCCGGTTGGAGGCTGAAGACCGCCAGCTCGATGTCTTTGTGCAGGTCAATACCTCCGATGAGGAAAGCAAGTTTGGTCTGCCTCCGGAAGAGGTCCAAGAGTTCGTGGAACAGCTGCCGCAGTTCGATCGGCTACACGTCAAGGGCTTGATGACCTTGGCGTTGTTCAGCGAGAACAAAGAAGCAGTGCGTGCCTGTTTCGTTCGCCTGCGCGAGCTGCGAGACGCGTTGCGCACGAGCGCCCCGGAAGGCATGAAGATCGAAGAACTCTCGATGGGCATGAGTGGTGACTTCGAGCTCGCCATCGAAGAAGGGGCGACGGTCGTTCGGGTGGGGCAAGGCATTTTTGGCGCCCGGGCTTTGCCGGACAGCCACTACTGGCCGGGCTTCGCCGGCGAAAAATCGTCGGCTCCCAAACCCGCCGCAGAGTAGGCTGCGTCCATCATGCGCCTGGATCTGCCCTACGAACTGGATAAACGCCCGGTCTCCGCAGTCGTCATCAGCTCCCAGCTCGTTTATGGTTCGGTGGGGAACATCGTGATCTCAAGGCTGATCGAGCGAGCCGGGTATCGAGCGGTCAGCGTCCCGACCGTGATGTTCAGCAACTTGCCACATTATTCCTCGCTCGCCGGGGGAGCGGTCGACAATGCGTGGTTGTCGGGAATGCTTGATGACCTTTTGGAGCGCGATGTCTTGCGGGAGGCAGTCTATGTCTGCGTTGGGTATTTGGCGCATCCGGACCAAGCCCTCATTGTCGGCCAGTGGTTCACTCGGGCACTGGAGACCAACCCGGAGCTGCGATTGATTGTCGATCCTGCCATGGGGGATGACGACGTGGGTCTATACACTGCCCCGGAGGTGGTCGATGGCTACATCCAGCATCTGATTCCCTTGGCCAGCGGGGTTACCCCCAATAACTTTGAACTAGCGCTGCTCATCGAGGGCGGCAGCAAGAAGTCGTTGGTGGACAAGGTCCAGTCTTGGCTCACACCCACGCTTCGGTGGGTTGCCGTCACCAGTGCGGCGAATAGCGGATCCCATGCTTCCACCGTCGACACCCTGCTGGTGACCAGCCAAGGCAGCACTTTGGTGAAAACGCCGGCTGTTGAGAGCAGGGCCAAAGGGGCCGGCGACTTCTTCCTGGGGACCACGGTCGGATGCCTGCTGGGCAACAACACCTTGGAAGATTCGGTTGCGCTTGCTGCTACAGCAACAGCGAAGGCGCTTGCCGGGAGCGACGCCTATTTTTCACCAACAACGTGACGCGGATGATTTTACCGTCGGATTGAATAAAAGCTCGCACGTGAGCCTCCGACCTACTGCATCACAGTTGTTGGCTCCGATGGCAGCGACGATGCCCGGGGGGCCGAATATCGGCTGGGGCTTTGCCGCTAGCCCCTATTCGCCTTTTCATAGTTGATGGCGAAACCCGGTGTATGTGTCGAGTCGGATCCAGTGCGGACCGGTTAGATGTACAGGGGATGATTTCGAACCCCGGGGACAACAACGGGTGGCCTGGAAGAAACCATAATTTGGGAGTTCGCTGCCCTTTTGTTCAAGGAACAAGGCCGGGTTTGCCGCAGCCCGGTGGTTCTCGCAGCGTGGCAACAAATGCTGCCGGAGAGGACCGTTTAGGTTCCTGCTTGGCACCATAGGTAGTGTTGACTCGTTGCTTTGGCGCCATATCTTGTGGTTTAGTGCGGGGAAGTCGACACGCCGTGCCCAACGACACGCCAAGTCTTTAAAACGTGGGGGGACGTTCCACAAGGTGTGGATAGATTTTCGAGTTCGCTGGATTCACGCGGTTAAAGCGAGGGTGGTTATCCACACTGGTTGTGGACGGCCTGTGCATGAAATGACAGACGTGTAATACATCATGTTGGGGTCTAACCCCGAGGCCCCCACTAGATGTAGTATTGAGTTAGCCGCTGAGGCCTAGTGCGCGAGCCTCCGGAATACGGGGAAACTTACGGATCTTCGACTCTCGAAAGCCACGCTGACCGCCGGCACGCAACGTTCGTATGTACTTCCCGACACCGGGCAGTACATGGGAACCCAAAGACATCACATACGCAGATTTTTGCACGAGGGGATTTACGGACATGACCGTCACGGTTTACACGAAGCCAGCATGCGTACAGTGCAACGCAACCTACCGAGCCCTGGATAAGAAGGGCATCGTTTACCAGAGCGTTGACATTTCGCAGGATCCCGCAGCTTTGGAGCGCGTGCGCGCTTTGGGCCATATGCAGGCACCTGTTGTTATCACCGACGCCGATCACTGGTCGGGTTTCCGGCCGGACAAGATCGACGAATTGGCTGACGCCATGAGCCCGAGCATGGCTTAGCCGTCCATACACAGCTTTACCGTTTCCATTGATTGAGAGGCGACCAAGATGCCTAGCTCGGCGTTGGCTTCACCCCCAATGCATGATCACACCGCATCGGCGGAAGTACATACCAACAACGATTTGATCTATTTCTCCTCAGCCTCTGGTTACACCCACCGGTTCATGGAGAAACTGGGCGGGGATTGCGCGCGGATTCCATTGCTGAACCGCGAGCCAGGCCTGGTGGCAGTGAAACCGTTTGTACTTCTTCTTCCCACTTATGGAGGCGAAAAAGGGGAACGGTCGATTCCGCCGCAGGTCGTGAAGTTCCTCAATGATGAACGAAACAGGAACCTTCTACGTGGCGTCATAGGCGCCGGCAACACCAATTTTGGAACTACGTATTGCCTGGCCGCAATCAAGATTGCAGCCAAATGCGACGTTCCGCTTATGTACAAATTTGAACTGATGGGCACCCCGGAAGATGTGACCCGAGTTCGCGAAGGATTGGAAGTCTTTTGGACACGAAAGTCACAGAACCTGAAATGAAGCAGGATGCGAAGGAAACGCCTGCAGCTTTCCAAGGTCTGGGTTACCACGAGCTGAATGCCATGCTGAACCTGTATGGGCCAGATGGCCGCATTCAGTTTGAGGCCGACCGCGCTGCAGCGCGACAGTACTTCTTGGAACACGTGAATAACAACACCGTGTTCTTCCACGATCTTGACGAGAAACTCGATTATCTCGTCAAGCACGAGTACTACGAGCGTGAAACGCTTGACCAATACACGAAGAATTTCATCCGCGATCTCTACCGCGGCGCCTACGCAAAGAAGTTCCGTTTCGAGACCTTCCTTGGGGCCTTCAAGTTCTACACTTCGTATACCTTGAAGACCTTTGACGGCAAGCGTTACCTGGAACGCTACGAAGACCGCGTGTGCATGGTTGCCCTGCACCTGGCTCGTGGCGACGAAGACACGGCAGTTTCCTTGGTCAACGAGATCATTGAGGGTCGTTTCCAACCAGCTACTCCGACATTCCTGAATGCCGGAAAAGCCCAGCGTGGTGAGCTCGTTTCCTGTTTCCTGCTCCGCATCGAAGACAACATGGAATCGATCTCCCGCGGAATCAACTCCTCTCTTCAGCTTTCCAAACGAGGCGGCGGCGTCGCCCTGTCGTTGACGAACGTGCGTGAGCATGGGGCTCCGATCAAACAGATCGAGAACCAGTCCTCCGGTGTCATCCCCGTGATGAAGCTTCTAGAAGATAGCTTCTCCTACGCCAACCAGCTTGGCGCACGTCAGGGTGCCGGCGCCGTGTACCTCAACGCACACCACCCGGACATCCTGCGTTTCCTGGACACCAAGCGTGAAAACGCTGATGAAAAAATCCGCATCAAGACCTTGTCCTTGGGCGTTGTCGTTCCTGACATCACCTTCGACCTGGCCCGCAAGAACGAGGACATGTACCTGTTCTCACCGTACGATGTTCAAAAGGTCTACGGAGTGCCCTTCAGCGACATTTACGTCACCGAAAAGTACTACGAGATGGTCGATGATGCCCGCATCAAGAAGACCAAGATCAATGCACGCGAGTTCTTCCAGACCTTGGCAGAGATCCAGTTCGAGTCCGGCTACCCGTACATCATGTTCGAGGACACCGTAAACCGGGCAAACCCGATCAAGGGCAAGATCTCGATGAGCAACTTGTGCTCGGAGATCCTGCAGGTGTCCACTCCTTCGGAGTACAACGAGGATCTCAGCTACGAGACAGTCGGCAAGGACATTTCCTGCAACCTCGGCTCAATGAATATTGCCAAGGCGATGGACGGCAAGGATCTCGGCGCGTCGATCGAGACCGCCATCCGTGCGCTGTCGGCGGTCTCGGACATGTCCTACATCAACTCGGTTCCATCGATTGCCCAGGGCAACGCCAGGACCCACGCCATCGGCCTGGGCCAGATGAACCTGCACGGCTACTTGGCTCGCGAACGCATCTACTACGGTTCGGAAGAAGGGTTGGACTTCACCAACATCTACTTCTACACCGTTGTTTACCACGCGTTGCGTGCCTCCAACCTGTTGGCCATCGAAAAGGACGAGACCTTTGAGGGCTTCGAGGATTCGAAGTATGCCTCGGGCGAGTTCTTCGACAAGTACACCGACCAGGAATGGGTTCCGGCCACCAACCGCGTCAGCGAGTTGTTTGTCGGCGTCGACATCCCGACCCAAGATGACTGGCGTGCACTGAAGGCTTCAATCATGGAGCACGGCATCTACAACCAGAATCTTCAGGCCGTGCCGCCGACCGGTTCGATTTCCTACATCAACAACTCGACCTCGTCCATCCACCCGGTGGCGGCCAAGATCGAGATCCGCAAGGAAGGGAAGATCGGCCGGGTGTACTACCCGGCTCCCTACCTGACGAACGAAAACCTGGAGTACTACCAGGATGCCTATGAAATCGGTTACGAAAAGGTCATCGACACTTACGCCGTGGCCACCCAGCACGTGGACCAGGGGTTGTCCCTGACGTTGTTCTTCAAAGACACCACCACGACTCGCGATATCAACAAGGCCCAGATCTACGCATGGCGCAAGGGCATCAAGACCTTGTACTACATCCGTCTGCGCCAGATGGCACTTGAGGGAACCGAAGTCGAGGGTTGCGTTTCCTGCGCACTCTAGATGAATCCGTTTCACCCACGGTTGTTGGACCGCGATAGTCTAGCAACCGAAAGCGCACGACGGCCGGTGTCCACCGGGCGTCGTGCGCACCCACGCAATAACCAACACTTGAGTAAGAAGAGGGACCGAATTGACTGAAAAGTTGAAGCTGGCCAGCCACGTCGAAGCCATCAACTGGAACCGCATCCAGGACGACAAGGATGTCGAGGTTTGGAACCGTTTGGTCAATAACTTCTGGCTGCCGGAGAAGATCCCGCTTTCAAACGACGTGCAATCGTGGGGCACGCTGACCGAGGACGAAAAGCTGCTGACGATGCGCGTTTTCACCGGACTGACCCTGTTGGACACCCTGCAGGGCACGGTCGGTGCCGTTTCACTGATCCCGGACGCGCTGACCCCGCACGAAGAAGCCGTCTACACCAACATTGCCTTCATGGAATCGGTGCACGCCAAGAGCTACTCCTCGATCTTCTCGACCTTGGCCTCCACCAAGGAAATTGACGAGGCTTTCCGCTGGTCCACCGAGAACGAAAACCTGCAGAAGAAGGCCCAAATCATTGAGGGCTACTACTACGGCGAAGATCCGCTGAAGCGCAAGATCGCTTCGACGCTGCTTGAATCTTTCCTCTTCTATTCCGGTTTCTACCTGCCGATGTACTGGTCCTCACGCGCCAAGTTGACCAACACTGCTGACCTGATCCGCTTGATCATCCGGGACGAAGCCGTGCATGGTTACTACATCGGCTACAAGTACCAGAAGGGCCTTGAACTCGAAGGCGTAACGGAGGAGCGCAAGCAGGAGCTGAAGGACTACACCTTCGAGCTGCTCTTTGAGCTCTACGAAAACGAGGTCCAGTACACCCACGATCTCTATGACAGCGTCGGCTTGGCCGAAGACGTGAAGAAGTTCCTGCACTACAACGCCAACAAGGCACTGATGAACCTTGGGTACGAAGCCATGTTCCCGGCCTCTGTCACGGATGTGAACCCGGCGATCCTGTCGGCGCTTAGCCCGAACGCGGACGAGAACCATGACTTCTTCTCCGGCTCCGGCTCTTCATACGTCATCGGCAAGGCAGTGAACACCGAAGACGAGGATTGGGACTTCTAGGCCCCACCATAGGCATCGAGGAAGGGGCGTCGGCATTCATTTCTTGGAAGCTGGCGCCCCTTGCCTGTGCGCTCGTCCGGACTTTCAGATCGTAAATTTCGAACGGTCATCGATCCGCGAGGTTTCTTGCTAAGGCTTCTCGATGGTGCTGACCGCCCCCGGAGTGGGCCCTTGCACAGAAGGCACGATATCCCAAACCTGCCTGCCCGCTCCCCATCGAAGTCACGGAACGAAGTGATCCCAGGTCGACAGGAGATTACTGGTTCGTGCTTGGAGCCACGAAGTCCTGTGGCTGTGGTCGATGGCCAGTGGTACAAAGGCGTGGTCCACATTCGTGCTTTCCATCATCCGTATCGCAACGCTCTCGTTATCAAGTGGGGAAAGACGCAGGCAGTCCCCATTCCACATACTGGGATCATGGAACGGTGCTCGAACCCACGGATCCGTCACGACTGCAAGGTGACAGGCGGAGAGGACACGAAGATTCTTGTTGAAAATGGCAATTCGGGATCGACAGTGCCCCAAAACCGTCCGTGGCCCAGAATCGGGTCCGAGAAACACCACCACTCTGGCACCTGCCGCAACCAAGGCATCCACCTCAGACTCAATCAGGACAGCCAATTGATCAGGGTTGACCGAGGGAGGCATGAGGTCGTTGCAGCCGGCCTGAAATGCCAATAGGCACAAAGTGAGCGCGATCGCCTCACTGAGCTGCTGTGCAATCACCTGACTGACGGTATGGGCGCGGACGGCCTAGCTGGCGTACGTGAACTCGGCGCAGCAAAAACTGAACTCCTCGGCTACACGCCCGGCCCACCCGCGGTAGTAACCCGGACAGAAGGGTTCAGGATCGCTAAATCCCTCCGTGAAGGAATTTCCCAAGGTGACGTAACGATGCCAGCAATGCTTGGCTTCGGCGTGTGATTGGCAGCGGCTTCTGGATCCCCCGTATGGATCATCGATCGAACCTCTCTGTCCGACCGACACAGCGTGCCTTGTGTGCGGACGGCTGCCTGCACCGTGTCCATTCGAAACCACGGCGCCGGCACGATCCAGTGCGAACGGTCCCAGCCCTCATTCGAAGGTTTTCGGCTCATGAAGTCGACATGACGAAAAACGAATATCGGGAACGGCAACAACTCCGTGATGCCCAGATGAGAACAATGGCCTCTGTAGATGAGTCGACAACTCATCGTTCGTCTTTCGAATCAACGAAATTCTCGCTAACAACTTGGTCCGTGTTCACCGGTTCGGATGGTGGCAGGGATCCAATACAAGAAAAGCTTAGGTTCCCCGGGGAAGCTGTACGACAAACTCGAGTGTCATCTTGCCGCATCCGGATCTGCTGGAGCCTGGCGCCGCCGTTCAAGAATCAAATCCTTGTTGCGCAACAAGCGCAGCGCCGTGACCAAAAGCAGACCTCCGAGGATGTTGAACAACAGCGTGTAGCCGAACCAGCCGAACCAATCGGCGTAGGTCACCGGTGCCCCGGAATGGATCGCACCAAAGATGAGAATGGAATCGAGGATCGAGTGGAAAAGTTGCAGGCCTGCCAGCATGAATCCGCCAGCGACCGCTGCCACGATCTTGGCCATCTCGGAGTCCGTGCCGTGCTGCATGCGCGTCATCAAAGTGATGGTGCTGCCACCAAGCACCGCAAGACAGACGGATTGCCAGGAAAATCCGGCTTCCACAAAGTGCAGGGCAGCGGTTTCAAGCTCGGGCTTCCACTGCGGGAAAGCCTGCACGACGATCCACATGAAAGCCCAGCCTCCGACGAGGTTCATGACCAATGTGCCGCCCCAGAGCTTCAAGAGCTGGCTGAGGCTCGCCTCCTTGGCCACGACCGCGGTGATCGGGACCAAGAACCCTTCAGTGAAAAGCTCGCTTTTGGCCAGCAGCAAGGCAATGAAACCGATGCCGAACGCCAGCCCTGCCAACAAGTGATTTTGTGTCTCGTGGAGGACCGCCAAATAGGCCATCACTCCCAGGCCAACTTCCAAGCCACCGAAGGTCCCAGTGACCAGAATGCTGGTCGGCGTCCGGGCTAGCCGTTCGGCTCCCTCCTCGACAATCCGATCAAAGGAATCTACTAGATCCCCTTCCACGGGGGCATCGTTGTCTCCGAGTTGACGTCGGCGCTCTTCGCTACTCATCGTTTTCCGCTCTTTCGCAAGTTACTGGCGTGAGGATTCCGGTTCAAGGGCGTAATGCCTAACGTTCCATGGAAATCATTCACCGACACGTGCAGAATCATAGCGCGGACTCTGGGGGATCTACCTCATTTGCCGGTTGGACATGGCAGGTATCCAGACACTCCCGATGCTGAGAAGACCTGGTTGTTTGGCCGGTGCGCACAGGGCGGTGGTGACAAGAGCATGCCGGGGCACAACGGCCCCGTGCGTCGTGCTGGCTACCTAGAAGAGCTGGCGCCAGTTCGTGGCGGCCAGATCCAGCAACTCGTCGCCCCTACCCGAGAGCACGGTACGAACGGCATAGAGCGCGAACCCCTTGGCTTGTTCCGCGGTAACGGCCGGTGGCATCGATAGTTCCTGCCTGTCGGTGACCACATCTATCAGAGCGGGGCCATCGTGTGCCAAGGCCTCACGCAAAACCTCGGACAGGTCCTTGGACTTCTCCACGCGGAAACCCCGGATGCCAAGCGCTGTGGCGACGTCGGCGAAGTTCGGGTTCTCCAGGTCGGTGGCGAAGCTGACGAACCCGGCCGACTTCATCTCCAGTTCCACGAAATTCAGCGAGGAGTTGTTGAACACCACGATCTTAACCGGCAGCTTCGACTGCACCAAGGTGAGCAGGTCGCCCATCAGCATCGCGAGTCCGCCGTCGCCCGAGAGCGTGACGACTTGGCGATCAGGCTGGGAGGCCTGAACCCCGATGGCTTGGGGGACCGAGCTGGCCATGCTTCCATGGCTGAAGGAACCCAGCAGCCGGCGTTTGCCGTTCATGCTCAGGTAGCGCGAAGCCCAAATAACCGGAGAGCCGACGTCAGGAAGGAACACCGCATCTTCGTCTGCGAGTTGGTCCAATATGCGGGCCAAGTATTGGGGGTGGATCTTGGCACCCTTGCGCGATGGCGTAGCTAGGTCATCGAGCTTTTCACGTGTCTTGCGATAGTGTTTCTGCGCGTCCTTCAAGTGACCCGTATCCGACTTGCGTTCCAGCAGAGGCAGCATTGCCTGCAGGGTATCGGTTACGGTGCCCACCAGCCCCACATCGATCTTGGTGCGTCTGCCCAGTTGTTCTCCGCGCACATCGATCTGGATGATGGTTGCGTCCTGTGGGTAGAACTGCTGGTACGGGAAGTCCGTCCCTAACAACAAGATGGTGTCGGCGGCGTCCATCGCACGGTACCCGGAAGCGAAGCCAAGGAGCCCGGTCATTCCGACATCGTAGGGGTTGTCGAACTCGATATGTTCCTTGCCGCGCAGTGCATGCACGACCGGTGCACCGAGCGTTCCCGCAACGTCCATGACTTGTGCATGGGCCCCGGCAACGCCCGCCCCGGCCAAGATCGTTACTCGCTTGGCGGCATTGAGCAGGTCGGCTGCCTGCGAAAGGTCTTCGGCATGGGGCAGGACGGCGGATCGGCTGGCCTTGATCACGGGGGTGCCGGTGTTCTTTGCCTGGGCCAGGGCAACGTCCCCTGGCAGGACAAGAACTGCAACGCCGCGGCGCTCAATGGCCGTACGCATCGCGATTTCCAGGAGCCGAGGCATTTGTTCAGGAGTGGAAACCATCTCGCAGAACACTGATGCCTCACGGAACAAATCGGTCGGGTGCGTCTCCTGGAAGTAGTTGCTGCCGATCTCGCCGCTGGGGATGTGCGAAGCAATTGCCAGCACCGGTACCCGGTTGCGGTTCGCGTCATATAATCCGTTGATCAAATGAAGATTGCCCGGGCCGCAACTCCCGGCACACACCGTCAGGTTCCCTGTCATCTCCGCTTCCGCACCGGCGGCGAAAGCCGCAGTTTCCTCATGGCGTACCGGCATCCACGTGATGGTGCCGTCCTTGCGCATGGCATCGGTGAGTCCGTTCAATGAATCCCCGGCAACTCCGTAGATCCGTTTCACCCTATTGGCCTTGAAAGTGGAGATCATGGTTTCCGCGACGGTTGGCATCGGCATCCTATTCCATAAAGTGTGCAATCACCCATCACCATACTTCCGTCACAGGCACCGGCCAAGCGTACGGGGCAGGTCAGCGATGGTCTGGCCGTGGCGGGATTGTCCTGCGGGGCGACTTGCCGGTTAAGCTGAATCCCGGACACAAGGTGGCTGCACAGCCACGGGAACAAGGAACGGGACCATGACGCAAACGGCTGCCGAGCAGAATCTTCCGGAACTCGCGGTGGGCGACTTCTACTACCGACACACCGGCGAAGGTACCTATCGTTCCACGGTGCATGCCCAAGGTGCGTGGAATCCGCACGAACAGCACATGGCCCCGGCGACCGGGGTATTGGTGCATGAGCTCGAACTCTTCGAGCCGCGCCAGGACATGCGCATGGCCCGGGTGAGCCTGGATATCCACGGGGTTATCCATGGCGGCGAATTCGAGGTTAAGACCCGCATGGTTCGTCCTGGACGCACCATCGAGCTCATTGAGGCCGAAATGGTTTCGCACGGACGTACCTGCATCGTCGCGCGCGGTTGGCGCCTCAAGACCCTTGACAGCTCATCGGTGGCAGCGATCGAGGATGACCCGGTGGTGCACCCCGAGGAGTTGGAGACCTTTAGCGGAATGTCCCCATGGCCCGGCGGTTACATCCGGGGTCTGGAATTCCGTGGAGCGGACGGCCACCGCGCGGGCAAGGGCGTCGTTTGGATGCGCAACAACTTTGAGATGGTAGAAGGCGAAACAACCTCGGACCTGGTCCGGTTGCTGGGTATGGTCGACACCGCCAACGGTGTGGCCCCGCGCGTTGAGCCCGGCCCGGATTCATGGATGTTCCCCAATGTGGACCTGCAGATCCACATGCACCGGGGTCCTTCCGGCCAATGGCTCGGAATACAGGCACAACAGACCTATGGGGCCGACGGTATTGGACTCACCAGTGCCGTGCTGCACGATGTGCACGGACCTTTCGGGCGCAGTGAGCAGATCCTTACGGTGCGTCCGGCTGCGGGACAGAAGTAAGGAAGCCAAGGGAGGGTCCGTTTCTGCTGTACGGGCGCGGTGGAGCTATCTGTCAGCTCCAGCCGGTAGTTGACGGTTTGGCATGACGTTGCGAACCGGTACCCTGATTCCGGTTAGCGGACACTTGACCGCTTGCTCGGTTGGTTAGTGATCCACGAGTTGCCTAGTTGGAGCGACCCCACACGGTCGATTGTTGTCGTAGGTGATGCCCTTGGCATCGGCCGCATCAAGAACCTCATTGTTGGGCTACTTGGGCAATCCTCCTGCTTTGCAGTTAGTCGTCGTCCGTGTCCATGCATGCTGCGTGGAGTCGGCCAAAGGCGCCTTAGTGTCCCGTTCGCCACCCGCTCCATGGCGTGGGACTCGATCAGGGTCGAGACCCCATGCCATGGTGATATTCCCTGGCGTTCGTTCCCGCATGGTGAATCGGGCTAAGAAATCCCCAAGGTCCGTCGACCAAGTCCCCGCCGGGGCCAGTTGATGTTGCCGCCTAGTCGGGCACCGCCAGGTCTTCCTTGGGTTTCGCCGCTACTTTTCGTCTGGGACGAATACCGCCTCGTTGCAGCCTCGTTTGAAGCTACCTTCCGATCGTCGTTGCCTGTAGCTTGGGGGAGACCAACCATCTGACTTTGGAGACTTACATGGGACATGGATCCGGCATTGCAAAAATCATTGTGGGCGTAGACGGCTCGGAGGCTTCGATCGAGGCATTGAAGCAAGCCAAATCCCTGTCAGGGCCCTTGGGCGCTGAAATCGAAGCAATGGGCTGCTGGGACTACCCGCGAATGTATGACAGGTATTTGATGATGGACATTGGAGGGTTTAAGGAAAGCGCCGAAAAGGTCCTCGACGAGGCCGTGACTCGTGCCGTCGGTCCCGAATCCTTCGACAGTGTGAGAATCACGCTTGTCCAGGGAGACCCAAGATCAGCACTCATCGAAGCCAGCAAGAACGCGGATATGCTCATTGTCGGCAGACGTGGCATGGGCGGATTGAAAGGATTGCTGGTCGGGTCAGTCAGCTCCGCCGCCATCGCCCAATCCGAGTGCCCCGTTCTGGTGGTGCGTGCCCCGGAAGAAGATAAGAAGAGCTGATCTGGTGGGCGGTAGGTAGCTTGCCCGCCGACGTCCGTCCTCCGCCCCTGGTATTGCATCGGGTGCGGAGGACGGACGTCGGGTTGCAGGAACGGTGGAAGGAGCGGTCTTGGACCCTTCGGGGCGCAGGACTGCTTGGCTCACAACCATGATTGCCTGAACTCGTCAGGACAAATCGGAGCAGCCTGGCCGAGCCGCCGTTTTGTCGACTTCAGCGTCGATTCCGGCACTACTGGGTGATCAGGAGCCTCGTGGGCGTTGATCCAGCCATGGCCGGTGCGCAGGATCTCCGTGCCGGATCCGGGTAACCATGATCCGATTGCCCTGCGGCATCCTCAGGCGCTGTAAAGGCCCGAGGCTTCTTTGCCGTGGAGTTGCAGTTCGGGGCGCTGGGCCAATGCAAAGGCAGATTCAAGACCGACGACCGCCTGCTGGTAGTTGGTCCCGCTAGCCGCCGCTGCCTGTGCCGGCTGGTAGCGAAGTTGCTCAGCGGCAGCCAGTGCCCTGGTCAATGCGGCGGTCGCAGGGATTCCTACGTCATTCATTGCCGGATGGTCGATGGCTGCGCCGGGATCCAATTCGTACCAGCTCCACGCCCTGAGAACGTAATCGTGGCGAGCGGCAAGCAACGCGTGTTCGTTGGCCACCAGGGACGCTTGCGCTCCCGCCAACCGACGCTGAAGGGTGGCGGTGGAAACCTTGTTGGTGGCCAATGCGGTGAATGCCACCGCAGCCACGACAACCATGCCGAGCCATGGGGCCAAAAGGGCTGCACCCAGAATCAGGGGGACCACCACACTTGCACCGGTGAAGGCATACCAGAACGGCGCGTCGGGATCTTGTTCCGTCGCGGACCGGGTCCTGATGAGCCACACCGTCTGGGCGCATGCGAGGATGGCAAGCGCTCCAAGGATTGGGGCGAGCATGGCACCACCTCCCGTTCCGGGGCCGGCAGCTGATGCGCCAAGCATCCCTTGGAACCATTTCAACCCGGTGGAGCGCGTGCGTCAAGGGGTGGTGGGTGAACCACCGGCGGAAACGGCCGCTGCCAGCATCACCTTGACGTCCTTCTTTTTCATCGGGATGAACCCGGCCGCTACGTGCCTGGTGCGAATGCCCTGATCGGCCAGGAAGAGCGCGTAGCCGCGCTTGAGCAGGAAGCCCAGTGGCTTGCGTCGCTCCTTGACATCGCGCACGAACCGACGGATGGCCGTGGCCAGTGCTGAGACCTCGATGTAGTACGCACGGACCGGGACTCCCAAACGGGTCAAGGGAGCGAGAACCTCACTGACGAAGATCCCCTCGGCAAGCAACGGACCGCCATTGAGCTCAATGGCGCGGGTTCCGTCGTAAGTGGAGGTGCTGATTGAATAGTTCGGCACCTGGGTCTGCCCGGATTCGAGCAGCTCGACCAGGGCATCGACGGCCTTGTCGCAGTTCCAGGTTCCCGGATGGTCCCAGTCGATCTGGCCGTATCCGGTCTGCGGCAACGGGGAGCCGGCGGCGTGCTCGGTGATCTCACGGTAGAAGTTGTCCAGCTCCACGTGGGGTCGGCCGAAGCGTTGGGCGAGGTAGGACTTCCCCGATCCGGAAGCCCCACCGAGCAGGATCACGGGTATTTGTTGTTTCGGCACGACACCCATTATTCACTGTCGGGCATCGCCACCTAGAATCGTGCCATGAGTCTTTGGAATCCCGATGTCGACCACCTGCTCAAAGTGCGCATCGAGGACTCCTCCGGCGACCCGGAAGCCGACTTGATGGCCGGGGTCAGGCTGCTCGAGGCAGTGCGTGAGGGACGGGAACCGGCAACCTTGCGGCTCTACCGTCCGGACCCAACCGTGGCGTTCGGGCAACGCGATGTGCGGGTGGAAGGATACGACCGGGCCGTGGCACAGTCGATGGAGCACGGTTTCGTGCCGGTGGTGCGCAAGGCCGGCGGCCGGGCTGCTGCCTACCATCGTGGCACGGTGATCGTTGACCATGTCGAACCGGCGACCGAGGCCATGATGGGGCACCAGCTGCGTTTCAAGGCGTTGGGCAAGCTCTATGCCGAGGCACTGTGCCGCCCGGGCATTGATGCCCGCCTCGGAGAGATCCCCGGGGAGTACTGCGCCGGGGAATACAGTGTTCACGGCTTGCCCGGGAACGGGGCCGCCGTGGAACACCCGGTCAAGTTGGTCGGTACCGCCCAACGGGTGGTCTCCGGAGCTTGGCTGTTTTCCAGCGTCTTCGTCATTGAGGACTCCGCGCCCATCCGAGGCGTGTTGGATACGGTCTACCGGGCCATGGAAATAGACATGGATCCGGCCACGGTCGGTGCCGCCGATGACCTGCTGCCCGGATACACCGTTGATGCGTTCGTGACCGACCTGTTGGCCGAGTATGGGTCTCATGCCCAACTGCGCCGTGGCCGATCGGTGAACGGGTGAATCAGCGCTGGCGACGGGCCAAAGCCAGTCCTGCCCGGAACGCCGCGGCACAGGCTGCCACAGCGAGGAACAACCAACCAATGATTTGTTGCGTGCTCACAAAGTGGATGGCCGGGGTGAACGTGTCCTTGCTCAACTCCTCGTTCAACGGCGCATAGGCGAACCAACCGAACGATTCCATCTCCTGCCCGTTTGAGGCGATCAACGTCGCGACGCCTGCAACCAGCGCAAGCGCCGCCAGGATCCCGGCGATCATCGGCAGGCGGCCCCGGGAAGGCGGCAGGGGTTGCGGGCTAGCGTCGAGAGGTTCATCCATGATTCAAGTGTGCCATCCGGTGGCATGGGGTCCCGCGATGGACCCACAACCGCATGGAACTGGAAACCTTTTTCATCCACGAGACGATTTTCCTTGGGTGGTCCGTGCCGGATGCGGGCGGGAAGGTCAGTAGTCTTCGGTGTAGTCGCGCCACAACTCATCGGCATCGAGATCCATTCCCTGGTCATCGATGGCTTGGGCCACCAGCAGTTGGCCGGTGGTGGTGAGATGTCTCCGCATGGCCGTTGCGGCTTCTTCGGCTTGGCCGGACTTGATGGCCTCGATGACCGGGGTATGCTCGGCCAGGATGTCTTGGAGTGTTCGTTCCTTGCCCGCGGTTGAAACGCCCTGCATACGGGTTGCACCGCGGAGCCTGCTGACAATCTCTCGGCCGCGGTGAGAACGTGCAGCACCCATGATCAACTCGTGTAGTTGGTGATCCAGGGAGAAGAAGAGTTCTTCGGCGTCATCCTCGGAGGCCACCTGCATTCGGGCCTCGAGGGTGTCCATCCCTGTGGCGAGTTCCTCGGTGCAGGCCCGGGCGGCGCGTTGGGCCGCGGGCACCTCGATCGCCAGCCGGAGCGAGAAAATCTCGGCCATGTCGTGGGGACTTGTCGATACCACGCGGAATCCGCGGTTGCGGGAGAATTCAATCAGCCCGGCCTCTTCGAGGTTCAGCAGCCCTTGGCGGACCGGCGAGCGCGAGACGCCGAGCAACTCCGCCAGCTGGTGAACGCTGTAGAGCTGTCCGGTTTTCATTTCGCCCGTGAGCACGGCGTGGCGCACGTAGTTCATGACTTGGTCGGCCAAAGACTGCCCACGGTACGGCAGGGTACGGGAATCGGAGCTAGTCATGATTTGAGTCTCCCATTTTTGGCCGCCTAACGGGAGGGATGCCTGCAACGATGTGCCTTGCGGCTTAGCTGCGGCGACCGTTGCGCGCAACCGAGGATACGCAGGGAATGTCAAGTCAGCACACTGATGCGTGATCCACATAGGTTGCCTTCCACCGGTTCGCCGGTGACTCGAAGCCCCATGTGCAGGGTGTGGGCGGCAGGATCCGGTTTTCCGGTCACTGCCGCCCACCCGTTTGAAAAGTGCGGTGCCCTAGTGGCCGCGCTTGATCCACTCGTCCAAGTTCGGGGCTTCGGCTCCGATGGTGGTTGCGTCGCCGTGTCCGGTGTTCACCACGGTTTCCCCGGGCAAGGGGAGTAGCCGTTCGCGGATCGATTCGACGATGGTATCGAAACTCGAGTAGCTGCGCCCCGTCGCCCCGGGACCGCCGTTGAACAACGTGTCCCCGGAAAACAGGGTACCCAACGACTCAGTGTAGAAGCAGGTCGATCCGGGGGAATGTCCGGGGGTGTGCAGGGCCACTAAGGTGGTTCCCGCAATCTCGAACTTGTCTCCGTCGTTGATCTCGTGGTCGGGGCTGGTTCCGGGGAACACATCCTCCCAGAGCATCGTGTCGGCGGGATTCAGGTGGATCGGTGCTTCGACGAGGTCGGCGAATTCCCGGGCGTAGCGGATGTGGTCGTCGTGGCCGTGGGTGAGCAACACGGCCTTGACTGCCCGGTTGCCCACGACTTCCTTGATCGTGGCCGGATCGTGGGCGGGGTCGATCACGAAGACCTCGGAATCGTCCCCGATGATCCAGACGTTGTTGTCCACCTCCCATGTACCCCCGTCCAGGGAGAACGTACCTGATGTAACGATATTTTGGATCTGTGCACTCATTAGAGCTCCACCACCGAACGCAGGACCTTGCCTTCACCCATTTTGGTGAAGGCTGCTTCGACGTCCCCTAGCTTGATGCGTTCGGTGACGAATGCATCAAGGTCCAGGCGGCCGAGCTTGTATTGCTCCACCAGCATCGGGAAGTCACGTGAGGGCAGGCAATCCCCGTACCAGGAGGACTTCAGCGATCCGCCTTGGCCGAAGATGTCCAGCAGCGGAAGCTCCAGCTTCATCTCGGGTGTCGGAACACCCACCAGGACCACCCGTCCGGCGAGGTCCCGGGCGTAGAACGCCTGCTTGTAGGTTTCGGGACGGCCCACGGCATCGATGACCACATCGGCGCCAAAGCCGCCCGTGAGTTCCTTGATGCCCTGGATAGGGTCGGTGTTCTTCGAGTTCACGGTGTGCGTGGCCCCGATGTCCTTGGCCATGGCTAGCTTGTCGTCATCGATGTCCACGGCCACGATCGTGGTGGCTCCGGCCAGCTTTGCGCCGGCAATCGCGGCGATGCCGACACCGCCGCATCCGATCACGGCCACGGACTCCCCGCGCTTGACCTCACCGGTGTTGATGGCGGCACCGATGCCGGCCATGATGCCGCAGCCCAGCAGTCCGACGGCACCGGGGTCGACATCTTCGTCGACCTTGGTGCACTGGCCGGCGGCAACCAGTGTCTTTTCTGCGAAGGCACCGATGCCCAGGGCGGGGGAAAGCTCGGTCCCGTCCTCAAGAGTCATCTTTTGCGTGGCGTTGTGGGTATCGAAGCAGTACTGCGGCTGGCCCTTGGCGCAGGCACGGCACTGGCCGCAGACCGCGCGCCAGTTCAAGATGACCCGGTCACCGATGACGACGTTGGTGACGCCCTCGCCGATGTCGGAGACCACGGCGGTGGCCTCGTGGCCCAACAGGTAGGGGTACTCGTCGCCGATGCCGCCGAGCTTGTAATGCAAATCCGTGTGGCACACCCCGCAGGTGAGGATATCCACGACGGCCTCGCCCGGACCCGGGTCCGGAACAACGATGGTCACCGTCTCAACGGGTGCGTCCTTGGCACGGACGATGACGGCCTGAACCTTTTGTGACATGTCACTCCATTCATGCGTGGCCGCAACGAGCACGACCTAAGTTCTTAACGGTGTAGGGGACACCGACCGCCTTGACTGGCGTTCGGGGCCCCCTCCATCCAAGCACAGCTGGGCTAGACCCGCTCGAGAACTTCCTCAATACGTGGGTTTGTTGCGGCACTTCCGTCGGGGAAGACCAAAGTGGGGACCGTTTGGTTTCCCCCGTTGATGGCTTCCACCAGTTCCGCGGTGCCCTCGACCTCCTCGATGTTCACCTCGGTGTAGCCGATCCCCTTGGCATCCATGAGGCGCTTGAGGTTACGGCAGTAGCCGCACCACGAGGTGGTGAACATCGTGACCGCACCGGCAGCGGGGACGTAGGGGGCAAGTTTTTCTTTTTCGATTTGGCTCATAACCAAAATACAACCATGGACGTGAGAGTCTTATTCCATGTGTGGACGCTATGTAATGGCCAAGGCAATTGGGGACCTGGTGGCCGAGGCGGAGGCAGAAGCCGATGCGAACCTTGAACTGCGCCAGTCGTGGAACGTTGCCCCGACCACAGATGTGCCGATCGTTTTGGAGAGGCTCATCGAGGGGGAGCTGCACCGGCAGGTACACGTGGCCAAGTGGGGGCTTGTCCCGGGGTGGGCCAAGGACCCGGCCGTTGGTGTGCGCGCCTTCAATGCCCGCAGCGAAACCGTGACCGAGAAGCCGACATTCCGTTCCGCGGTGAAGGTCCGGCGCTGTGCGGTGCCTGTCCAGGGGTACTACGAGTGGTTGGCGGGGGAGAATCCCAAGGCCAAGAAGCGTCCCTTCTACGTGCATCCGACCGATGAATCACTGATCTTCTTCGCCGGGCTCTACGAGTGGTGGAAGGACCCGTCCAAGGAGGACGGGGACCCGGAGCAGTGGCTGCTTTCCACCACGATCCTCACCGGCCCGTCCCCGGGGCCGGACGCGGATTCAGAAGTGTTGCAGCAGCTTCACGGGTTGCATGACCGCTTGCCGATACCCCTATCGAAGGAATCGATAGAGCAGTGGTTGGATCCCGGTGAGAAAAATGCGGCCTGGCTGGTGGAGATGGTCCGCGCCGGTGCCCAGGAAGTTGCCGCCGGCTGGGACTTGCGTGAGGTGGATCCCGCTGTCGGCAACGTCCGGAACAACGGGCCCGAACTTATCGAGCCGCACTCCGGTCTTTTCTAGATTTCTCCATCGGGCTGGTTCAGTGGGATGTGGCACTGAAGCTTTCTCAGGCTCCGGACGCTTCGAACCGTCTTGATCTTGGTCATCCATGTCGATGCCGCTGGCGGGGATCGCATGGGTTTGGTGGCAGGAAGGCGAAGATTCTGCCGCGCATTGTCGATTCCGCATGCGACGAGCCAAGCCGCCCCGATAGTCAGGCACCACATGAGCAGGACTGCCGTGAGCGTGGGATCAAGTCCGAAGGAGCCCAGGAATCCTCCGGCGCCAAAAAACAGGGAGACCGTCAGCACGATAACAACGCCGGTCGATAGCCGCGAATAGCCTCTCACTCGCCGCTGTGCCATGCCCAGGAGGGTTTGTACGTGCTGGTTGTTCCGCTCAGCAATCTTTCGCCGCAGGTCAACTGCATCGTTCTTGCTGGTGGCAAGATCTGCTTCGAGATCCAGGATCCTTTGCTCGGACTGTGGCATGTTTTTCTGGGTCTGCGTGCGCGCCTGTCGATTCCGGGCGAACCGGTCTTGGGTTTTCTGGTCGTTGAAAGTTCCGTTGATCGCATTCGCAACAGCAGTCGGTGTAACGAAGGAGGCTCTCGCTGCTCTGTCCGCTAGCGAAACATCATCAGCGTGGCCAACCGCCGTGACTATAGGTAGTTCAGCACAGATGATGAGTTCTGCGACTTTTCTGCTTTCGAAGGCCTGCATGCCCGACCAGTGGCCGCCACCGCGCAAGAGGACCACTAGGGTGTGTCCGTCTTCTTTGGCGTCTCGAACGATCTGGCGGAATCGCGACCCGGCATCTTCTTGGTGCCAGTTGATGCTTTGGTGGGTGATGTGCAGGGCTTTATTGAGCCGGTTCCCCAACTCATGTTGTAAGTCGTTCCTGCCTTGGGACCTCTCTGGCCCTATGACTGTTAGGCGCTCCAGCCGTCCCACGCTAAACGGAAGGCCATTGTTTGCCCGCCAGTGGACAGTCGAACGAGGAGCGCCGAATCGAGAATGGTCAGGATGTTCAATCATCAAGGATGCCAAATCCTCCACGAGGCCACGCTGAAAAACACCGGTGGGGAGGAACCCCTCACGAATACGTGTGACCGTTAGCTGGAGCGTGTTCTGCCATATTTGGGGTTCAGCATCAACCATAAGTTCCATGCCATCGATTAAGGCTTCGGCGAGTGAAGGTCCCCGGCGGGTCAGAAACGCGTTTATTATCGTAGCGTTCTTAGCAGAAATCCAGCAGGACGTGTAGACAACTTTTCCCGAATCCACATCTTTGGTGAGCAGATCGAAGGTCCAGGACCTATGTTTGCTAGGCCTTGGGTTCTTGCATTCTCCGGTGACCCAATACCGCTGTTTGGCACACAACGATCGGATCTCCTCGCTGAGTTCTGCTGCAGAAATTGTCTGTACTGGGAATTGCTCTGATGTCCTCATGGCCGGGTCCTCTCGCCGGGTGGCTGGTACTGAACGATGCGAGTGTTCGGATGACGTTATCGGAGGCCTGAGACGGATTGGGATTTCCAGCAACGGTCTATGGCTCTTGGGTGGATCAGGTACAAAACAAATGATCCATGAATTTGAGCCAGAGAGGTTTTCCTCGGGTACTTTGCGGCGATCATTCTTTTGCGGGACCGCTGCTTACTAAAGTATCGGGGGTGCATGGACACAGGCCACCAGGCCAGCAATAATCATGAGGCAGTGGGGGAACGATCGTGGCTTTCGTTGCTATTGATACCAATTCCGGGATGTTCCTGACCAGCGTGGTAGCCGTTGCCGTTGGGCCTTGCTGTCGGGGTAGGATCCTTCGCTGCCGAAGGACGGCTTTGTCTCCCAGACACAGCAAAGGTGGGGAGTATGGATTTGGGCCCGTTCGGCAGCCGAAGGCGAGGGGATGCAGGCATTGCTCACCAAGGGGACGCTACCGATATAACTCCTCAGCACCGATGATGCAGACGAGTTCTTTGAGTAGGTTGCGGCTACTGGAGCCGAGACCTGGCACGGATTTCTTGGTCAAGGCCAGCAGGGTTTCCCAGCGCTGAACCAAACCCCCACGACAAACATCAGCGGGCCCGTATCGCCATGGATGGCGATACGGGCCCGCTACCCGGTGAATTCTTTTCCTACTTGATCGGCGGAATCGGTCCGAGTGGAGCTGGCTGGGCTGGTGAAAAAGGGTCATGCGGATCGGGACCCGGCTCCGGCGACGGATCATGAGGTGGCCCGGGCGGAGCCGGGGGAACGCGGTCGGGTTCGGCAGGAGGCTCTGGAGGTTGCGGAATGGTCATCTTCACTCACTTCTTCCGATAGTGGATGGACGCCCAGTGTATGGCTCTCGGGGCGGTAGGTGGAAGCCCCCTTCACACGGCGGCGGTGTACCTCGTGCGATGCTTGAAGCATGGATCTGGAGATTTCACCGACGCTCACGATTCCGGCCTCGGAACTTGACTGGCGGTTCTCGCGCTCGTCCGGACCGGGCGGGCAACACGTCAACACCTCGGACAGCCGGGT
The DNA here is from genome assembly GCF_039544305.1 of Paeniglutamicibacter antarcticus. NCBI lineage: Bacteria > Bacillati > Actinomycetota > Actinomycetes > Micrococcales > Micrococcaceae > Paeniglutamicibacter > Paeniglutamicibacter antarcticus. The sequence continues at coordinate 19,497 of NZ_BAABLK010000094.1, read as the reverse complement.
TGAGTTGTCATGGTCCGTTACCGACTCGCGTGTACTGACCGCCGAGCAACGCCAGCGCCTGCTCTTGCGGATGAAATCCCGCCTTGTTGCAGGGGTTTTGACCGTTGCCGCCTCCGAACAACGCTCCCAGCTGCGAAACCGGGAAACCGCGCTGGCCAAGCTCGCCGACATGGTGCGCTCCGCGCTTGCGCCGGACGGGCCGCGCCGACGTGCGACGAAGCCGACCAAGGGTTCCCAGAGGCGGCGCCTGGCAGCCAAGTCCCAACGTTCGGCCACCAAGGTGCGGCGACAGCGGCCATCGGCCGAATAACCACTTCGGGATCCACCCAGGCTGTTGAAGAAACGCGTTTTCGCGTAGGCCAGGAGAACGACGCAGTGGCAGGGACAACCAAAGTCGCCGCAAGTTGGACGGACCCCGCGGGCAAGGCCGTTTGCTGGGGCCAGAAACGGTGGCAGGATGTCTATACCAGCGGGTAAGCTGCCAAATCGTTGCGCCACTGCGCGCCCAAGGGGAGGACCCACCATCAAGAAAGACCTGAACGATGCCGCGGACGCCGTCGAGAAGGCCTCGAACTCACGCGTCTTCGTTGCGACTGCCCGGACCGGCTTCGCGGTCAGCGGCGTTTTGCACGTGCTGATCGGTGTCATCGCCATCCAGCTTGCCTTCGGGGAGTCCAAGGATGCGGACAAGGGTGGCGCGATGTCCCAACTCTCGGCCCAACCGGCAGGCTCCGTACTGTTATGGGTGGGTGCGGCGGCATGCCTTGCCCTGGGTTTGTGGCAGCTCAGTGAAGTGGTCTTTGGCTATCGCGAGCTGGAGAAAAAGAAGAAGCTGGGCCGCAAGCTCTCCGCGGCCGGCCAGGGGGCGGTGTTTTTTGCCCTGGCATTCTGGTTCGCGTCTTATGCCGTGGGTAAACGCAAGGAGAGCAGCGAATCGAGCAGCGGGACCTCAGCCAAGATCATGGAGATGCCGGGGGGATCGGTGATCTTGCTGCTGGTGGGAGTGGGTATCTCAGTGACCGGCGTGGTTTTTGTTATCAGGGGCATCATGCGGTCCTTTGCCAAGGTGCTGAGCTTGCCGGCCTCTAGGCCGTTGAGGCGCGGAACCTTGGTCCTGGGCGTTGTTGGCTATGTGGCCAAGGGTGCGTCTCTGGCTCTGGTCGGGGTCTTGGTCATCGTTACCACGCTACAATCGGACCCGGAGAAATCCACCGGCCTGGACGGTGCGCTCAAGGCAGTGCGCGAGCAACCATATGGAGTCTATCTGTTGACCGCCGTCGGAATCGGGCTGGGGTGCTACGGGCTGTACATGATCGCCAAGTCCCGGTTCGTGAAGATGAAGTGATGTGTGCTCCGGGGACAGTGCCCGGCGCGCGCAGAGTAGGGGTGGAACCGGCTGGCACCCCGCGGAGGGGCTAGCGTGGGCAACATGACTGATGAAACATCGAATTCGGACCAAAATGAGCAAATCGAGAACAACCTGACGCCCAACACCGATGAGCGCAAGGTGAGTAAGAGGCAGCTGGCCAGGTGGAAGGGCGAGGGCGGGGCGTTGCCCGCCGACTTCGATCCGGATACGGCCAAGGACGACTCCGAGCAGTAACGGCAGCAAGTTTTCCGGTGTGCAGGGCCAGCAGCCCTGCACACCGTTTTTACAGGTGCCTGAGGTAGCGCCCCGGCATGTTCATGAAGGATCGCCAGTTGGACACCAGGTCCAGGTCGTCCCATTGACTGCGGCGCAGGCCCCTCGGACCGACCTCGTAGATATTGGCCCCGGGAAGGGATGCGAGCAGCGGCGAGTGCGTGGACATGATCACCTGCGAGCCCCCCGCCGCCAAGAGGTCCTTCAGAATCCCCACCAAGGCCAGAGAACCGGAGAAGGAGAGCGCTGATTCGGGCTCGTCAAGCACCCACAGGCCGCCTTCGCGGAACTTGTCGATGATGAGCTCGAGAAACGACTCCCCGTGGCTCATGGTGTGGAAGTCCGGCTCCACCTGCCGCATTGACGGGTTCTCTTCCAGATAGGTGTAGAAGCTGTGCATGGTTTCGGCGCGCAGGAAGTATCCGCGACGGCTGGCGCCGATGTTCCGCAGCAGTTGGAGGTGATGTTCAAGGCCGGACTCGGTGACCCGGGTGCTGTGTTGCGCCCCGGTGGAACCTCCCTCCGGGGAGAGCCCGTAGCTCATCGCGATGGCCTCAACGAGCGTTGACTTCCCCGAACCGTTTTCTCCCACCAGGATGGTGGCCGGCCCGAAGTCCATGCCTTCGTCCAAGAGCTGGAGCACCGGCGGGAGCGTCTGGGGCCATTGGTCCCGTGGAGCGCAATGCAGCGCATGTTCGGTGACTCGGCGGATCGGCAGGTTGGAGAGCTTCATGGGCGCCGGCGCAGCGGCAATGCGAAGGTGCAGCAATGTTGGAGGCTAGACACCGGTGACGGTCCCGTCCTCGTCGATGGCGAAGGCCGGGTTGTGCACGAAGTCCCAACGGAAGCCGTCGGGGTCAGCTACGCAGGCGCTGGTGCCGCTCCATTCCCTGGTGGTCGGTGCACCGATCGAGGTGGCGCCCGCGGCCAGGGCGCGTGTGTACAGGACGCCGACCTCCTTGGCGCTGGAGGTGTTGTGCCCCAGGGAAACCGGTGGCGCCAGCGGACCGTGCCCGACATCCCCGTATTCGCCGGGCATTGATTCAACGTGCCACAATGCGAGCATCAGTCCGGGGCCGGCTTGGAGGAACAGGATCTCGCCGGGGATGAAGTTGATTTCGCGAAACCCCAGTCCGGTGACGTAGAAATCACGTGACTGCTGGACATCGCGCACCCCCAAGGTCAGTGCGGTGATCGTAGGAGCAGTGTTCAAGGTCATGGTTTCAAGCATAAGCCCACGTGAAAACGCGTCAATGGGAACCTCCAGCAACTAACTGTCGTACATGCGTCCTAATCTCATCTTGTGTAGAACATAGTTTCTAATAAAATGGTTGGATGCATGGGCTCACCCCACGGCCGTCTTCACCCCATGGACGGGGACAAGGCGGTGCCTGGGGGTGGCCGTGCGACGGGAAGGTGGCGAAGGAATGGGAATCTTTACCCAGTCGATCGAAGTTGACTGCACGCCAGCGGGCGTGCCGATCCGCATGCGCTGGCAGGGTCGCGAATACAAGTTGGCGGCCGAGCCGGTTCGCTGGTTCGAGAGGCGAAACTGGTGGAAAGAGGAGTTGCGTGCCGAGCGCGGGCGCGGCCCCGGGCTTGTGGACTACGAGGTGTGGCAGTTGCAGGTCAAGCTCGCCGGGCTGGGGCCCATGCGCACCTTCGAGGTGTCCCGCCAGGTCGAGACCGGACGCTGGCGCATCATTCGCATGCCCCAAGCCTATCTGGAAAGTGCGTAGGGGCATGGGCGGGGGAGGCGATTGGACGATCGTGGACCATGGCCGTTGCCCAGCCCAGGTGCAAGGCTGGGAGCAAGCGCCTGAACCGAGGGCGCGAGGGACTCGAACATGGGAGTGCTCTGATGGAAAAAGTATTCGATGCCGCAATCATCGGCATGGGCCCCGGCGGCGAAGTTGTTGCCGACAGGCTGCTCACTGCCGGCAAGAAGGTTGTCATCTTCGAGGCCGAGCTCATTGGCGGTGAATGCGCCTACTGGGCCTGCGTTCCCTCCAAGACCATCCTGCGCGGCCCCGAGGTAAACGTTGAGGCCAACAGGGTTGCCGGGGCCTCGGCGGGCGCCTTGGACTGGGAGAAGGCCAAGGGGTACCGCGACTACATGGCCAGGCACCTCGATGACAGTGCGCAGGAACAGGGGTATGCCCGACGAGGGGCAACCGTGGTGCGTGCCCGGGCGACCATCACCGGCCCCGGGAGCGTGGGTGCCAACGGGCAGGAGTACTTGGCACACCACGTCGTCATTGCCAGCGGCACCGAACCGTTCATCCCGGAATTTCCGGGCGTCGGGGAAATCACCGCCTGGGGCACCCGCGAGGTTTACACGCTCAAGACGCTGCCGCGGTCCGTGGCGATTGTCGGGGGCAGTGCGGTGGCGTTGGAGACAGCGTTCTTCCTGGCCGGCTTCGGGGTGGAGGTCACTGTGCTGAACCGAAGTGCCAGGCTGCTGGGCCGTGAGGAGCCAGAGGTCTCGGCGCTCGCGGAAGAGTACCTGCGCGAACTGGGTGTCAAGGTGCTGACCAACAGCTCGGTGGCCAGCGGACGACGCGGGGGTGGCGGATCCAGCGTCCTGGTGTTGGTGGAGGGCGGAGAGATCGCTGTGGACGCCCTTGTCTTCGCCACCGGGCGAACCCCGCGCACCCATGGATTGGACGTAGCCCGGGCCGGGGCAACCCTTGACGGGCGAGGCAACGTGCGTGTGGATGAGCATTGCTGGGCGGAGGAAGGGCTCTGGGCCGTCGGGGATGCAACCGGGATCATGCCCTTCACCCATGTGGCCAAGTACCAAGGAAGCATCGTGGCCGACTCCATCCTGGGCAGGGATCGCACCGCAAGTTATGACGGGATCCCGCGCGTGGTGTTCAGCAGCCCGGAAATCGCCGCAGTCGGCCTGACCCGAGAGGCGGCCGAGGAGCGTGGAATCGATGCGGTGGCAGTTCGGGTCAACCTGCCGGAGGCAATCGTCAAGCCGTGGACCCATGAACAGGCCCCGCGAGGGGACATGGGCATCCTGGTTGACAGGCACCAGCGGATGCTGATTGGTGCCTGGGCCATTGCCCCGCAAGCCAGCGAGTGGATCCACCAAGCGTCCATGGCCATCAGGGGACGCGTCCCGCTGAAGGTGTTGCGCGACATGGTGCCGCAGTTCCCCAGCTACTCCGAGGCCTATCTCGTGGCCCTTGAAAAACTCCTCACCGACGAAGGTATATAAATCCTTGCCGGTGGGAATCCTCACCTCCGGGCTTCCCGTTGCAGGTCAGGGGCGGGAGGTCGCAAGCTTTTCCTTGAAGCCGGTGGCGGGGATGGCCAAATGGCTTGATTCGAACACATATTCTAATAGAATGAATCAACCCCTCCACGGAGCCGCACAAACCAGGGCACCGGGAAACCACGGCACCAAGGTAAGGTCCGGATGCGCTGCCCATGCAGGGGGGATGGGAAGGGCGCGAGACATCATAGAGGGAGCGAACCGCCATCATGGCACCACCGAATGATGGGCAAAAGAGAACCGGGGCAGGCGCATGAGCTTCACCCACCTGCATGTGGCCTCCGCCTTCAGCGCACACTACGGTGTTTCCTGGCCCAAGGACCTCGTCGCCGCGGCGCTCGCCGACGGGGCTGACGCTCTGGCGCTCACGGACCGCGACGGTCTCTACGGAAGCGTTAAGCACCTCAAGGCCTGCATCGAAAACGGCATCGATCCCATCCTCGGAGTCGATCTGGCCATCCTCGAGCCCACACCGGGACGCGCGGCATCTGGCAAGCTGGCTCCGATGCGCACGGCAGGGCGCCTCGTGGTACTGGCCAAGGGACACAGCAACGGAGCCGGGTACGCTGCCCTCTGCCACCTGGTCACCGCCGCACACCAACCAGCCACAAACGCCGGAGCGGCCAAGGGGCAATCTGGGATCACCCGCGAGGAACTGGCCAGCCACGCACTGGGCCGCGACGGGGAGGCACTGCTCACCGTCCTGCTGGGACCAGGCTCAGACATCGGCCTGGCAACCGGGCACCGCGACTACGCCAAGGCCCGCACATTGTTGCGTAGCTGGCGCACCCTGCTGGGGCACAGCGCGCTACGGGTGGAAATCACCACACACCTGAACAGTCCGGGAGAGAGACTCAGCACCGCACACGCAATCCGCATGCTGCGCTGCGCCACGTCAGTGGGCATCGCCCCGGTGCTGACCAACGCCGTGCGGTACACGGACCCCGACGGGGCGGCAACCGCTGATGTGCTGGACTCCGCACGGGCACTGAGCTCCCTGTCGACCCTCAATGACATCCAACCCAACGGGCAGGGCTGGCTCAAGCCAGCAGAACATATGCACCACCTCGCCACGGAAATAGGGCGTTCCGCTTCCGAGACTTCCTTGGGGCCCACATTGCTGCGCAACACCGCGGCGCTCGCCGACTGGGCACGCCTGGACCCGGTGGCCGACACCGGGTGGGGGATCCCCGTGGTGCCCGAAGCCCACATCATCGGGATCACCGCAGCACCGGATGCCGAACTTGCCGCACGCGCCGAGGCAGGTATCACCCGCCTGATCCCCGCCGAGGCGAACAACCCCCTGATGCGCCAGCGCCTGGAGATGGAACTATCCACCATCTCCGACCTCGGCTTCGCCCCCTATTTCCTCACCGTCGCCGAGGTCAGCTCCATGATCACGGACATGGGTATACGCTCCGCCGCCCGCGGCTCGGGCGCCTCCTCGTTGGTGAACTACCTCATCGGCATCAGCCAGGTGAACCCATTGGCACACGACTTGCTCTTCGAGCGCTTCCTCTCCCGGGACCGTGCCACCTTGCCCGACATTGACATCGACGTCGAATCCGCCCAACGCCACAACATCTACCAAAGGATCTTCGAACGCTTCGGCGCCGAACGCGTCAGCCTCATGAGCATGCAAAACGGCTACCGCGCCAGGGGAGCGGTACGCGACGCCGGGGCGGCACTGGGCATGGAGGAGCAAGACATCGATGTGATCGCCAAGCAACTCTGGCGTTTCTCCGCCTCGTCCTTCCGCGAAGCCCTGGAGGAAAAACCCGAACTTGCACCCTTCGCCGACCGGCTCGGCACCGAAAAACAGCTCGACCTGCTCGTGGACCTCACCGAGCGCCTCGATCGGCTTCCTCGCCACATCTCCATGCACCCCTGCGGGGTCATCCTCTCCGACGCCGGGCTGCTGCACCGGACCCCCGTCGAGCCCAGCGGGCTCACCTTGCCCATGAGCCAGTTCGACAAACACGACATGGACCCCATGGGCATGCTCAAGCTCGATGTGCTGGGGGTACGCATGCAATCGGCCATCACCTACGCGTTGGAGGAAATCATCCGCATCCACCCCGACGCGGCCTCCGTGGCCAAGGCAGGGGGACACCGGGCAGGGGTGCCCGGGCAGATACCGGACTACATCGGCCCCACCGGGGCCATAGACCTCGCCCTGGTTCCGCTGGATGACGAACCTACCTTCGAACTCATCCGTTCCACCCACACCCTGGGATGCTTCCAGATCGAATCCCCGGGACAGCGCGAACTCATCGGCAAGCTCGCCCCGCGCGAATTCAACGACCTCATCATCGACATCTCCCTTTTCCGCCCCGGGCCCATGCAGTCGAACATGATCAAGCCGTACCTGGAAAACCGCCACGGCTTCGCACCGGAAAAATACCCCCACCCGGATTTGGCACCGGCGCTCGCCGAGACCCATGGGGTCACCGTCTTCCACGAACAGGTGCTGCGGACCTTGGACGTGATGACCGGCTGCGGGTTGGCCAAGGCCGATGTATACCGCCGGCTGCTGGGTAACCCTGAGGCCGAACCCCGGGTGGAGTCGCTCTTCCGCTCCCGCGCACTGGAACGCGGCTACAGCCTGGCGGTGATCGACGAGGTCTGGGACACGCTGGCGGCCTTTGGCTCCTTCGGGTTCTGCAAGGCGCACGGGGCGGCGTTTGCCGTACCCACCTACCACTCGGCCTGGCTCAAGGCCCACCATCCCGAGGCGTTCCTGGCCGGGATATGGGAACATGATCCGGGGATGTACCCCAAGCGGCTGCTGGTGGCAGAGGCAAGGCGCATGGGCATTGCGATCCTGCCGCTGGACATCAACCGCTCCGCCCCGAGCTACAAGGTGGAAAATCTTGACGGGATGCTCCCGCCGGCTCTTTTGCCGGTGGTTCCGCGGGCGGTGGGTGCCACACCACCGGGGAGGTACGGGATCAGACTTTCGCTGCGCGGGATCCGCGGGGTCTCCGAGCGGGAGGTCACCCGGGTGGCCGCAGGCCAGCCCTACGACTCGATCGCCGACGTTCGGGCGCGTGCAGGACTCAACCGCACCTCGCTGAACCACTTTGCCGCACTAGGGGCTTTCGATTCCCTGCAGGCCCAGGCCGGACGCGGGAACCGGGCGGATCTGGTGGCACACCTGCGTGGCACCGGCGCCAAGGCGTTGGCACCGCGCCACCGGCCGATCCCCGGGCAGCTTTCCCTGCCGCTGGGGGACCTTGAGATCTCCACCATGGGCATCGGGGCGCAGCCTGCGTCGATGGACGAGGTGGTGCGCACCGAGCTGGATTTGCTCTCCATCGACGTCAGCGCGCACCTGATGTCCTCCCATGCCCCGCTGCTCACGTCACTGGGGGTCTCGCGCTCACAGGACCTGCTGGCGATGCGCAACGGCACCGAGGTGCTGGTGGCCGGGGTGCGGGTTGCCACCCAGACCCCGCCGATGCGGGGAGGACGCCGGGTCGTGTTCATCTCGCTGGACGACGGCACCGGATGCATCGATGCCACGTTCTTCCACGAGGCCCAGAGGCGCTGCGGCCCGTTGCTCTTCTCCACCAGGCTGTTGCTGGTCCACGGGCTCACCCGCCGCACCGGGCCGCGCGGGATCAGCTTGCAGGCACTTGATGCTTGGGACCTCTCGGCCAAGTCCCTGCTGCCCGGCCCGGGGTACCTGAACAATCCCGCCCGGGCACGCAACGAGAGTTTCGGATCCTCCGCAGCCAAGCCCGTCATGGCGCAGCCCGGCAAGTCACTGGCCCAGCGCATGGCGGACGAGGGGCTGGATACCAGGGGACACCTGGGTGCCTGAGCGCGGCCGGGATGACCACCTTCCACGGGGCAAGGGATAAAAGTGCGCAACCCCCGGACGGGTAGCATCGTAGGTGCGAAGTCACTGCACCCACGTGAGAGCCTCCGCAGCAATCGCGCCACCCAGATCTTAGGAATGCAATGCCGTTGAATAAAAAAGCACTCAAAGATGACGGGTTCACCGGATTTAGGCCAATCACCGCCCTGGAGATCAACCGAATTCCACAACACACGGGGGTATTCGCCGTGCTGCGTCCCGAGGGGTTTGACCCACGGTTCCTAACCAAAAGCACCGCCGGGATCTTCAAGAAGAAGAACCCCACCTTGCCTCAAGCAGGGCTTTGTGCTGAATGGGTTGCAGACGCGGATATCTTGTTCATCGGCAAGGCCGGTCCCGGCAGCAAGGGAAACCGGGGGCTCCGACGCCAGATCCAAGAGTTCGTGGACTTCGGAAAAGGAAAGCCGCCGGGGCACTGGGACGGTCGGCTGATCTGGCAACTGGCGGATGCCGGAGACCTCCTGATTGCCTGGAAGGAGTTCCCTGACGAAGAGATCAATACGGTTCAGGCGAATCTGCATGTGGTCTTCCGACAACACCATGGCAGGTTGCCGTTCGCAAATCTTGTCCAGGCCCGCGCCTAGGGCGCGGAACCCACTTGGCGCGGCGAAGGGAGTGGCCCTGCTGTGCTCAAAGAGACGCAAGTTGGTCCGAAATAAAGAATGACGGCCGCCCCGGCATGGGACGACCGTCAATTTCAGCGTGTTGCTGACGTTAGTGTTCGGTGTTTGCTGCTTCTGCGGCCGCCTTCTCGGCGTCCTTTTCCGCGCGCAGTGCCTCCGAGTCGTGCTGTTCCTCGGCCTTTTCCTGGTGGATGACCTCGGCCAGCAGCTTCTCCATCTCCTTGGCCACACCGGCTGCAGAAGCAGGGTTTTGACCGGTCACTAGCCGTTCGTCCACCACGACGTTCTCCTCGAAGACATCGCCCGGGACGTGAGTGGCGCCCTGTTCCTCGAGTCGGTCCGCCAGGAAGAACGGAATGACCTTGTCCTTGCCCGCGGCAACCTCCTCATCGTTGGTGAACGCCGCGACTCGCCGGCCCTCGACCAGACGGAACCCGTTGTCCAGTTCCACGTTCACCAAGCCGGCGGGTCCGTGGCAGACCGCGCCCACTACGCCTCCGGAGTTGTAGACGCTGGCCACGAGCTTCTGAAGGCCTTCGCTGTCCGGGAAGTCCCACATGGTGCCGTGGCCTCCCACAAGGTAGACAGCATCGTACTGGTCGGGATCAACGACCTCGACGCGGGCCGTGTTGTACAGGCCGGCTCGCGTGGTCTCGTCCTCCGTGAAGGCGACCTGGATGGGATCTTCCGAATCCACTTCGTCGCGCGGGGGCTGGCCGCCCTTAATGGACGCGAAGTCGACAAAATGCCCTGAATCCTTGAAGACCTTCCAAGGGTGTGCAGCCTCGGCCACGTTGTAGCCGGTGCTCTCTCCCGTATTGCCGATCTCGGAAACGCTGGTCAGTACCATGAGGATTTTCTTCATGAAATGCTCCTTTCGTCCGTTCCCACCCTAGGCGAATTTCTCACAACCTGCCTAGTCTCTTGCCCGAAGCCCCGACACGATCGATACAGGCGTGAATGTAGAAAACCACACATCAGGGAGTCGAAAGACACCTGAGCCACCGTTATGAAAACGGATTCGCCCCCGCGTTGGGGTGGTGCTCAACCCCTTTTCGGCCGGCAAACCGGATACGTGAAATCACGCCACGTTGCACATGGTTGTTTGGCATTCCCATCGACCCGTGCGGTGAGCATCGTGGGTGGCGGAGGGAACCATGCTGAACTGGAATATCCACGTGATCTGGTGATGATCGGGGCGATTTTCGGTATCGCGTGTTTCGCTTAGGCAGGCTGGGCGTAGGCAGGCCCTCCGGAACAGTGGTGGTGGCGTGTCGTTCTCGGGCTGCTGGGACTGGATGGTCTCGTCCTTGCCGCGGTGAGCATTCCGATGGCGATCAACCGCTGGAACATGCCAACTGCACTGCGTAGCGGAACAACGGCATTACTGGTCTACATCATCGTGTTCTGGGCCAAAATGATCCTTGCGGGTCTTCTGGCCTTCTTAGCCATTCGCGCCGAGCGCACTGACCTCATCGCACCGCTGGTGCTGGTCGTCGTCGGCATTCATTTCCTGGCGCTTGCACCCGTCTTCGGGCAACCGGTGCTGTATTTGGCAGGTGCGCTCCTGAGCGCGGCCGCAATCATCGCGGTGCTGTTTCCTGAGAACTCCATCGAGAGAAGCTTCTGGTGTGGCATCCTCGGTTCGCCGATATTCCTGGGCGTCGGAATCTGGACAGCCACTGCTGCCGGCAGGGCCTTAGTCCACGCTCGGGGACGCTGGGGGATGTTGCCTCAGTCCAGTTGCCAACGATAGGTTGGGGCGTCTGGATTCACAGCCAGAGGCACCGGTCTGGCCCGCGAACATCGCAAGCATCCGTGGATCATGGCCAACCCGGGCGCTGCGGCCAACGCTTTCGCGGAGGAGTTCAGTCTTCTGGCTCTGGGCCTTGGATCTTCCTGGTGGTGAGGCGCATTTCGGTTGCTCCGCGTAGCGGGTCCCGACCTGCAGGCTGTATCCTCAGCTTGTCATTTAGCTCGATAGCTTCGATCAGTTTCCGGTTGCCACCCATCGCGTTCCCGTGGTAAACGGTGTACTTCAGCGGCGTTGCCTGGAGTTCAGTGGTTCCTTAGAATTCTCCCGAAATGAATTCACCGAGTAGCGGGGAAGCCGCAATACCGAGGACAGCGAAGGAGGTGATGCCGCCATCGCCCGGGGGAAACAAAGATCGCGGAAGCGGAGCCGAAACGAAGCGCCGTCAAAAAGTCCGCGCTGGCAAGCCCCGACACCAGCATGGCAACTCACAGACATTTTCTCGAGGTTGCTGTTAGGCATTTTGCCACATTCCTCTGGCCCACGTTCAAGAGGCCACTTCCAGGAATAGTGACCGCTTATCCGTTCCATCGTGCGAGCGTTCGTTTGATGGTTCTGTTGCCGAAGCATCCAGCTACACCTTCCGCTACCGAGTACACGCAGAAACAGGAACGCAAGGTGCCCTCGGCCTAGACAATATGAGGTGAAGGGGTAGGGACCCACACGGCATCAATTTTTCGGGGATTACCCAGTACCAAAAACCCCTTCGGTCTCCCGGGAACGGGTATTGACTGACAGTGCCGCATTTGAGACTCGGGAGGTCCCGACATGTTTGAGCGTACCTTTATTGGACTCGATGTCCATGCCAAAACCATCGTTGCATGTGCTCTGGACACAGCCACCGGGGAGGTCATCCGCGCCAAGATGAACCCCGACCCGGTCGCTGTCCTTGCCTGGATCCAAACGCTTGCCGCACCGGTGCAGGTGGTCTACGAGGCCGGCCCACCGGGTATGGCCTATCCCGGTTCCTGACCGACCACGCAGTCGATTGCCTCATCGCGGCCCCCTCGAAGCTCATGCGGGCCCCGGAGACCACATTAAGAACGATAAACGTGACGCCTTGAACCTTGCCAAGATGCTGTCCCTAGGCGAAGTCACCCGGGTCCGGGTGCCCACCCAGGAGCAGGAAGCCCTGCGCGACCTATCCCGGGCCAGGGAGAAGGCCGCCAAGGAACTGGCCCACGCCAAGCAACGGGTCAATGCCTTCATCCTGCGTCACGGCCTCTACTATCCGCAGAAGTCGCGTTGGACCCGCCAGCATCTGGAGTGGCTGCGCCGGCAGCACTTCGAACACAAGACTGCCCAGCTCACCCTGGAGGCCGACCTGGAGCTGGTGGGGATGCTCAAGGAGCACCTCAAACGCCTGGAAACCGAAATCATCGCGCAGATCCAGACCTGCGAATACCAAGAAGTCATCAACGCGCTGATGTGCTTCCGCGGAATCGACGTCACCACCGCGTTCGGGCTGGCCGTGGAGATCGGGGACTGGACGAGGTTCACCGGATCCTCCCTGGGCTCCTACGTCGGGTTGGTGCCCTCCGAGCATTACTCCGGCCTCACCCGAAGCCAAGGCTCGATCACCAAGGCCGGGAACACCTACGTCCGGCGCCTGCTGGTGGAAACGGCCGGGCTGCATGACCGACCGTATGCGCGTCACGGGGCCCGTCTGGTGAAGCAGTTCCAGTTGGTCGATTCGGCCTCCAGGGCCCGGGCCCTGGAGGGAAACCGGCGGTTGCACCGCGTCTGGGAGCAGTTCAACAAGCGCGCGAAGATGCGTGTGAAGGCGAACACTGCGGTCGCCCGCGAGTTGGCCGGCTGGTGCTGGTCCGTGGCGGCACCCTTGCAAAAGAAGGCCGCCCGGGAACCGATCTTCACGGAGGCTGCCATGCATGTGGCTTGATCCCACAGACGTACCCTGCGGTCCGTTGAAGGCGAAGAGGGCAGCACGCGGAGCTAACTCGACATTTGGCTATGAACAGCCCGAACGCAAGTTCCGGCGACGCCCGCATCTAGACCTCGATATGTTCCTGCCGAACAATTGTCATGCGGTACCCAACCCGCGCATATTAGCATTGACCTCGTTGTCGAAAGACGCGCCCACACCTTCAACTGCCGCAGCGGTACATGAAGAACGACCCCAGGCATTTGCTGGCCCGGAGTCGTTCTTCTCTGCCCCTTGACAAACTCAGGTACATATCAGCCAACCACCAGGCCACGCTCATCGTGGGCAACCTCGGGCCACGGCTGACGGGCCTTGTCAAGTAATTCCGCTGTTTCCCGGGTGATGGCTTCCGCGGCATGAGCTATTGAGCAGCCGTCGGTCTGCCCAACCCAGTCATGGAGTTGTTCCAGGTACGAGCGCAGCCAGTCGATGGGGTTATCACCCATCTTCTCGTCGAAGGTTCTCTCCTCTGGCTCCCCGTCAACCATGCCGGGATGAAAGTGCATGCGGTCGGCTTTATGCGGCGCTGATTCAAGCATATCGATACGAATGATTGCTGGTTTCAACGAGAGCGCGGGCGAGGAATAGATCGTGGCGATGCTGCCCACCGCCATAGGCCGGATCTCCAGGCGTACGCCGCGCTCCCGGATGTCAGGTTGACCAGCGAGTGCTGGGTCGAGAAAATCCACGAGGACCGCCGAGATTGCCGATGTTTCAAAAGCCCAGATACGTTCCATCTCCCGAACATATCGATGTCGATTCAGGGTTGTCAAGAAGTGCGACGGGGAAGCGGGAAGCGAGGCATCCCCCACGAAGATCGACCCGGTCTTAGCCCGTGCGGAGCCCGCGCTTTCGGGACAGCCCTTGGTCGGGTTCGCGCGAGGCCAGCGTGTTGAAGCGGCGGGAGGAAGCCGTTTCGGGGAGCCGGAGTTCCCGACAGACAGCCGGGCCCGCGTGATTGGTCCCTTGACAAGCTCCATCAATCGCTTCATATTCGGGGGTACGCTTTCAACTTCAACCAAGGGAGTGGGCTGTGAAGGCCACCGTCCCAGTTTCAGCGCCGTCGGTGCTACAGGAGTACTACCGCATTCCCGCCGCGGGATCGGATGCATATGGAGAACAGCAGGAACTGCGCGGACTGGTGAGAAACCACCTGAACTTTATCGCTTCCCTGGCAGTGCGCCACATGGATTCCACGGAGGGTTTCCTTCGAGGTGTGCTGGGCTTGGTCTCGACGGTCCGCAGCATCACCGTGTTCGGTGAGGTCCACGATGACCCCGCTTCCGGTGTTTTATGTGACGCTGAGATGCCCGGTGGCAACCTTCGTTCTACCATCCGGGACGGCATGATCGACATGCTCAACCGTCACGACGACGGGCAAGACTGCATTGCCAAGGGCGGACAGTGACTACCCCGCGCCCGCCAAGCCCACAGGAGGCTCTGGTGCACAGGGTCCGGGACGCGATGGCCTCACTCCCGAACGTGCGCGAAGTTCGCATGTTCGGCGGGCTGTCATTCATGGTAGATGCGCGGTTGTCAGTCTCTGCCAGCATCGACGGCAACCTACTGGTGCGTATTGCTCCCGCCGATTATGACGAGCTATGCCAACGGGGAGGGAAACCGGCGTACATGGGCAAGGGCCGTCCCATGGGTCCGGGGTGGCTGACCGTGCCCTTCGAACATCTTCAGGACGATGGGGAACTCGCGTACTGGATCAACGTCGGGATCGACTCCCGCGACGCTTGAGCCTGGTACCGCGGCAAGACAGAGGCTCCGGGCCTTCCCGCGTGGCTAGGTGGATGGCTCCGCGGCTCCAGCAACAACGATTTTTGGGGTGGTGCGCGCGGCTAGCATTCCTCACGGAAATCAATACCTGCATGGTTCGACTGGGTCCGACGGGCTCTGGCCAAGTTCACCAAGGCAAGGAACGCTGCGATGAACACCAGTTCCACCAGACACAGCAAGACCAGTGGTGTCCATGCTGCTTGGCCTATGAAGATGATGGCGCCCATGAGCAGCAACGAAGTTCCTGTCCCGAGCACGAACCAAGCGAAACCTAACACGGTGCGCGCACTGCGCATGCCGGTGCTGAGCCCGAAGCCCTTGGGTGCGGCACCTGCCCCATGAAGTTCGGCGGAATCGTTGCCGTAGTGATTCTCGGATGGTTTAGAGCGATTGCTCAACACGTCTCCGCTTCTCGGGTCCCGTGCTTCCCGGGGGTCATTGGGTGAATGTGGGTGCTTCGGCCATGAGTGCATCGCGTTTGCCTTCTCAAATGGGTCGAGTTCAGATTAGCTGCGCGGTTAGAGAGCAATCGACTGAGCTCAGGTGTGCCGCGGGGTGAGGGTGGTCCCTTCGAGGAGGTGGCCTCCACTGGTCAGTCGTTCCTCCCATGCCGACGTAAATGACTCGGGGACAACCCAAAGTACTTGGGAAACCAGGGGTGGCTCTTACACAGGTTTGCCTGATCGTCCGTGATGTGATCGTGGTTCCATTTTGCCTTATCGCAAGCAGTAGGGCACGCATCCTGCGTGTGCGGCCGGCTTGGCAATTCCATTTGGCTCGGTGCTGCTTAACCGGCACGGTCATCATGGGACTTGACGTCGGGTCCGTTCCATCCATTAAACGGGGAATTTCCTAGCCACTATGTGGACGCGTTGGTTCATGAATCGCAAAGGGAGGGTGGGTGCTGGGAAGCGGCGATTTTCTGCCGCTGAAGAACCCCGCAGTGGCATGGAATCGTGAGCCGCGGTGCCGGGCAGACCTGAGTCCTACGGCGCCAAGATCCATGTGTCATTGGTTCGGTTCCACACCTGGCGCGGGCCTTCCCATTCCCGGGCAAGGTCCGTTAACCAAATGGTGCTGTCAGGGTCCCACCCGGCAATGACCGAGGCCGTATCGGTGTCGATCTGAAGCGTGCGTGTTGCAGCATTGAGATAGCCCATGACCGTCAGGTGAACGGCGTCCCATTGGGTCGCGACTTGCTCCCAGTCTGGAATCACCCAGCGCCCGTCACGCCCGGTGGTGTTGAACCAGTCATGGCGACGGGAAGCGGTGACTTCGAGCGGGAATGAGCGGCACAAGGAAATCCAGTCTTCGGCCGTGCATATTTCCAAGGTCTTGCCGATGCCGCGCACCGGGATCGCAACCGCTTGGTCATACCCGAACGAATCCTCTATCAGGTCCAGCCCTGCCGGCATCTGTCCGACGGTTTGGATCAGGCCGCGTGGAATGGACCACCACGTGCCTGACCAGTTCGCGTGCGGATCACGCGGACGCTGCCGAGCGGCCAGTTGCTCTTCAGATCGTTCGGTTTTTCCCCACTGGCGCAAGGTCTGCTGTGGGTTTCTTGGCAACGGTGCTGGATCATCCGCCGACCTGCTTTCGATACCCCACTGCCTTTTCTGGCGCGGTTCTGACCACCAGCGAGTGCCGGATGAAACAATGATGTGCTCGGCTATGGGAACAAGGGCTACCTGGATCGCGGCGAGCCGTGCAAGTACGTCATCACCGTCAGGTGGTTGCCAATACATGGCGCTGGAAACTGAGAGCTCGAGGCTTGATTGCACCAGGAAATCATCGATATTGGTGAGATCGAGGGAAGCGATGGCATCAGCGAGCTGCTGGGTGGATGGATCTTCAGGAACTGATTTGAAGCTAGAGCCGTGGCTGTCGTCGAAGGACGAGGGCACCAAGACGTGAGATGCACCAGTCGCTGGCTCAAGGTCGTTTGTCAGCAACCAAGCAAACCCGTAGAGGTCTGGATCCAGTTCCTTCGCGATCTCCAGGCACAGGCGTCTCCCTCGGGGACCTTGCAGTAAAAAGTTCCCATTCTGCTTCATGGTTCTCATTCTTTCATCTGTTCACCGGATGTGCCGGGATGCCAATTCCAAAAGGGAAGAGCAGCGAACATACACTGCGGGGGCACCACACCATCAAGTTCTGAATTTTGGTGCTGAGCGAGTGGAAAGCACCCATGCAGCCCATGGCGACTAATCACTAGTCTCCAGTCGGACCGGTTTCTTGATCGCTTTCATTGATGAGGAAGAATGCTTGTATGACTGGGTTACCAGAAGGATTCGAATACCAAGTGCGCGGCGGTGATGTAGTGATCTTTCATCATGGTAGCCGGGCCGCAACGCTTCGGGCAGGAGCCGCTGAACGTTTCCTTATCGAGGTGAATGCCCAGGATCCGCAAATGCTCATGGCCAGACTCACCGGAAATTACAAGCGTGGAAACGAACGTATCGCCAGAACCCATTCACGTAACCATGGCCGCTAGCCTTTCAAAGGAACCCGACAGCGGTTGATCGGTCAGGGGGGGACGATATTTTCCCGGCCATGAGGTCGTAGCCTGCGGATGCCACCGGACATGGGACGCTTCCATCCTGAAGGATGGTCCGGGATCGCGGTCTCCGTCGCGCCTTGCTGGCCGCCCTCGTACGTGAGTTCGGACTCCACCTGCTCAGGAAACGGCCGCTGCCGGTGACTTGGGACTTGTGGTGGGTCCATTGGTCCGGCTTCCGGCTTCCGACTGTGACGAGATCGCCGCGGAGTTGAAGCTGCCCTGCACGAAGGATGGATCCGGGCGGCCGATGAGCGGGTAGAAATTGCCTACAAGGGAGGCTTCGGCACGACAATGACATCATTGGTGTGTTTGGCGATCATGACGGCTTGCCTGCACACGAAGTGATCTCCTGCGTGCGGGATAGCCACGATCCGCGGGCAGTTGAGGCACCTCGGCAACGGAACTTTGTCATTCGCTTTACCCGCTTGCTGGAAACGGACCCGTGAACCAATCTTGGGCGGACTCGTTCAGGCATCTGGCGACAAAGCTGCTGGCCACGGTCCGAGTACCTGCTGATGTCTTCTTGGACCGTTGGCTGGGGTGGAATCCTGGAAAACCAAAGGAGTCGTTGTGGAGGGCAAGCAGCTCACCGAAACCCTCTTCTTGAACGCGATGTGGTCATTGATGCCGGCCCTGGTTCCAACTTTGGTGACGAGTATCCATCGGAAAATACCATAGGGGGAGCAATCGCCGGATCAACGACATAAACAGTGGTTGGGAGGCATCGCGACGGAGGAGTTGAGCTTACGGACGTGCACCCCTCCTTCATGTCCAGATGGGGAGTTTTTCTCCGGACGGTGCCCAGGGTCGGAATATTTCGTCTGTCTTAGCAGGATTGCTAAGTGAACAGAAGTGTGCCGGCAACTGTCTCAGTGAGCGTGATCCCAGGGGCTGTTCAAACCGACCACATCCCGGGTGACCGATTGATACAGGGCTGCACCTCGTGAAGCCCCACGGTCGCAGCGCATCAACAGAGCCACCCTTGTTCCGTTGGGGATCGCCAATAGTGACTTTGGAGACCAGAGACCAGGAAGTGGCAAAGATGGTCGGAGAGTGCCACCGGCGACGCTTGTGGGGACCACTACGGTTTCGATTCTCAACTTCATGGCGATCGGAATACTACCGAGTCTCGAAAGCGGCTGATCATCTTGCAGTGGCTTTTCATGCATGCCGCAAACATCCACAACGGTTGGTCCCCTCCAGCGGCCCAACTGGACTGGATCTCTGAATTAGGAAGCTGCTATGCAGTTCGTGGGCTGTTATCAGCAGAGGTGAAGTCAGTCGTCGAGGTCGCAGGCCGCGACCCCGGATGGCAGCGGACCGAGGTAAGCATGGTGCCGGACACCCGGGGGTTGCTGCGAGTGCTGTTGGAGTCCGGCTACCAGCAGAGTGCTGTGGCCCGGCGATAACTGAGGATCGCCGAAAAACGGCGAAACTACAACCGCCACCAAAATATCCAGCACGATTGGGGATTCAGTTTGTCGCCGCACAGAATTCCGAGCACTGGTTCAGGACGACATCGACTATCAGTTGACGGAACCTTGCGCTGGATCAGGGGTTCCAGCGCCTTGTGCAGCCTTGTCCGAGAGCAATCCCGAGTCAATAGCCCCCAGAGCAACAAGATGAGCTCTTTCGTGAAGGTGCTCTTGGCCATGCTGCCGGTGGCCCGGTTTCGCGGGTGCTCAAGTTCAGCCCCTTGGCAAGGGTGGAAGCCACCTGAATCCTCCAAAGCAGGAGGCACAAAGCGGAGGCTTCTTTCTGCTGAAACGGATCAGGCTACGCGGGAGGATTTCGATGAATCGACGTGAGCCCTAGAAACTTGACCAAAAGTGGAGAATGCTGGGGACAATTACATATTTCGCACCGCAAAAACGTCGGGAGACGGTTGCATGGCTCAAGCAGCCAGTTCAGCTGCCACCCCGTTTGAGGAAAACGTGAGATGAAAAATGGCAACCTATGAATA
>NZ_BAABLK010000093.1:0-93047 GCF_039544305.1 Paeniglutamicibacter antarcticus | reverse complement strand
CCCGTTCGGCTGGTCAATTCCGTTGCCGCCAGTGGTCAATTCGTATTGCCGCTGGTGGTCAAGGGGCTGCCGCCACTGGTCATTTTCGTTGGCCGCCGATGGGCAATTTCAAACTGCCATTGACAAGGGCGGAGGCCGCGGGGCCGCGGGCCTCTTTGACGCCTTGAACAACGTCTACAAACCCTGTGGCTCCTCGGCGCAGCAGGCTCTCGAAGAACAAAAGCGACAGAACCATCACTTTGCCCAAGTCCGGGACCCGAATCCACGGGAAGGTTTCGAGCATCACGGCCCGGAGCATCGGCACGAGCAAGTGAAAAGCAAAGAAGGCCCACCCGCTGAGCAGTGGACCCCTTCTCTAGCCCCACGGGCACACCTAACGAAGCTGGGGGCGGCCCGATCCATCCACCGCACGCATCAATGCCGTCGTCGGGCAGGTCCTCATGTGTGAGCGACTTCACCGGAGAGTTCGGAAGATCGACGTCCACGCATACTAGAATGGTGGCTGGGCCTAGCGCCTCACGGGGGAAATAACCTGCATACCCCCCTCTAGAACCGCTTCTGCAACGGTGCTTTAGCGGTAACAACCGGTTTGAGGATCTCCAGCCGGCTGACCCGGAAGGATATTCAGTGACCCAGCAGTCTGTCGAAGCCCTACAGGAATGGAGCGGACGCGAAGAACTCGCCGAAGCCATGATCCCGCTGATCGGGCGCCTGTACCGCAACAACAACGTGGTGACCTCCATCTACGGCCGCAAGCTGATCAATCAGTCTGCCATCAACATCCTCAAGGCCCACCGCGTCGTGCGCCGCATCGACGGAGAAGCGCTCTCCCTTGAGCAGACCATGCCGATGCTCAAGGCCATCGATGCACTGAACGTCGGTGCCGTCGCCATCGACTTGGGTCGCTTGAACAAGAAGTTCACCGAATCAGGTTCCCCTGACCTCAATGCGTTCCTCACCGAGGAGCTCGGTGAGAAAATCGGCAAGGCCGGCGCGACCGATGCCGAGCCCACCGACGTGGTCCTTTACGGATTCGGCCGCATCGGGCGCCTGCTGGCCCGCATCCTCATCGAACGCGGCGGCTACGGCCTGCGCCTGCGCGCCATTGTTGTCCGCAAGGGATCCGACGACGACTTGGTCAAGCGGGCCTCGCTGCTGCGCCGCGACTCGGTCCACGGAAAATTCGATGGCTCGATCACGGTGGACGAGGAAAACAACACCATTCTGGCCAACGGCACGCTGATCCAGGTCATCTACTCCAACGACCCGGCCACCGTTGACTACACCGAATTCGGCATCAACAACGCCATCGTCGTGGACAACACCGGACGCTGGCGCGACGAAGAGGGCCTGTCCCAGCACTTGGCCGCCAACGGCGTCTCCCGCGTGCTGCTCACCGCTCCGGGCAAGGGCGCGTTGAAGAACATCGTCCATGGCATCAACCACAAGGACATCACGGCCGATGACAAGATCGTCACCGCCGCATCCTGCACCACCAACGCCATCACCCCGGTGCTCAAGGCCCTGAACGACCGCTTCGGTGTCGTCCATGGCCACGTCGAAACGGTCCACTCGTTCACCAACGACCAGAACCTGATCGACAACTTCCACAAGGGAGAGCGTCGCGGCCGTTCAGCGGCGCTGAACATGGTCATCACCGAAACCGGTGCCGCCAAGGCAGTTGCCAAGGCCCTTCCCGAGCTCGAAGGCAAGCTGACCGGCAACGCCATCCGCGTACCGACGCCGAATGTTTCCATGGCCATCCTGAACCTTAACCTGGAAACCGCCACGGACAAGGAAGAGCTGAATAACTACCTGCGCGAGACCTCGCTGGGTGCCGAGCTGCACAAGCAGATTGACTACATCGATTCCCCCGAGGTCGTCTCCACCGACTTCGTCGGTTCGCGCCGCGCCGGCATCGTTGATGGCCTTGCCACCATCGTCACCGGCAAGAACGCCGTCGTCTACGTTTGGTACGACAACGAGTTCGGCTATTCCTGCCAGGTCGTGCGTGTCATTGAGACCATGGCCGGGACCCACCCGTTGGCGGTTCCGACCATCGCGGCTGTTGAGACAGCCAGCGTCTAGCCACATGCGTATCTAGCCGCCCGCCGCCCAAGGCGTCCGGTAGCAAAAAAGCGGGCTGTGGCCCTCGGATATCCGAGGGCCACAGCCCGCCTTTTTTTTCACGGTGGAGTCCTACCGCTCAGCTGGCACCGGCCACGCTGCGCGACCCTTGCCCGCCTGCCAGATCCCGTCCTCGTCGATCCGTCCAAGGACCAGCCGTTGCAGCGAGGATTCCCGGGGCAGTGTGGAAACGTCGATATCCGCCTGTGCCCGGAACGTGAAGTACAGGGCGTCCCCGGGAGCATCGCGCAAGGCGACATCGCTGAATCGTGCCGCGAAGCGGGCCATGTTCGAATTCGGCAGGCCCGTCGACAAGTAGGGGTCCAGCAGCCAAGAATCGCAGTAGGCGTGCTCGATGGGGTGTTCGGGGAAATGTTTGGCGAAGAACGCTGCGGCCAGCGCGAACGAGGAGTCCACCGAGGCGGCATCCAGCGGCCCGTCTTCGGGGATATGTATGCCCACCACCCAGGCACCGCTTCCTGATTCACGGTGCAAATGAAACTGCAACCGTCCCAGCCGGTACAGGGATCCCGAAAGGTGAAGTGTCGACCACCAGTCGGTAGCCATCCCAAATCTCCCGTGCGTGCGGCGGTGCAGCTCGAACTGCCGTCCGATGTCCGCCAGCGTCGCCTCGATAACAGTCGGTGAGATGTCGTTGAGTTCCATGCGTCCGGCGGCAACCGGGGCAAAGCGCAGCAATGCCTGTTGCCAGGCTTCGGCCGCGACGCCGGCGGGGCGTTTGAGGCCTTCGGCGGGCAATGTCCCCCATCGGGCCTCCAAGGCATCGCGTGTGCTGCGCGCCCCGTCGTCGATGGGCCGCAGCAACAAGGCTGTGCACCCTGTCTGGTCCTCGTCGTTTACCGCGCACAGAGAAAGGATCGCGCTGGGTGGCTCGGGGTGCCGCTGCTTGGTCATGGCGTCCTTTGAAGTGCCGCCAAGGCGAAGATGGCGGGTTGGGGTCGGGGTGTTGCGCGAGGCAACGATCCGTCGCCGGCTTGCCGCCACGTGTGGTGAAATGGCTAGGGTTCGTCGTGCCCGAAAGGGTCTTCGTCCGTGCCTGGCAGCCACGTCAGGTTCGGCACGCCCCAGCCCAGTGACTTCTTGGCCTTTTTCCAGCGTCTCGCCCACTTGTCGTTGAGCTTGTCGACGTAAAGGTAGCCGTCAAGGTGGTCGTACTCGTGCTGCATGATCCGGGCGAACCAGTCGGTGGCGTCGAACAAGACGGGGTTCCCATCACCGTCGAAGCCCTCGACGCGGGCAAACTCTGCGCGCTTGAGCGGGAAGTTCAGTGCCGGGGCCGAGAGACAACCCTCAACGTCGTCATCAGGGTCCGGGGTGGACTGCGAGACCTTGGAGAGCGTCAGCCGCGGGTTGACCAACACGCCACGAGGCCCCACGCCGTCATCGTTCTCGAACTGGTAGGTGAAGATGCGCAGGCCCACGCCGATCTGCGGCGCAGCCAGGCCGACGCCGTTGGCCGCGTCCATGGTGTCGTACATGTCCTTGATGAGCCCGCGGAGCTCCTCATTGAACTCGGTGACCTCCTTGGCACGTGTGTGCAGGACGGGTTCGCCGTAGATGGTGACCGGCCGAATGCTCAAGATCTCTCCTAGTGCTTCCTGGTGGCATGTTTCGTGTGTGGGGTTCTTCTCGGGGCGCCAACCCTTCGGTGCCCGGGTCCGCCGGGGGCTCGCAGGTCTGTCCAACGCATCCACGTGCTGCGCGGACCAGGCGTGATGCAGGGTCGCGGAGGGGTTCCCGTTTATCCCTGTGGTGGTGGGATGAGAAAAGCCGCCCCGGAGCGATCCGGAGCGGCTTTATTGGGGTGAGTAACGGGGATTGAACCCGCGACCTTCTGGACCACAACCAGACGCTCTGCCAACTGAGCTATACCCACCAAGTTCGCCCGAGGGCTAGCTGACCTGCACGTTGGAATCTCTTCCGTACTGCTGGGCAACGAGAACTATATTACACATACTTCGTGCTGGAGTGCCAACTCGAAAGGAGCCTAAGGGCCTGTGTTGTGCAGCACAGTGCCTAATCAGCTGATGTTTCCGCAACGATTTTTGCGGCGGCGGCCTTTGCCGAGGCTGAATCCGGTCCCGGCGCCGGAACCATCACGGTGGCACGGTAGTACTTCAGTTCCGCAATCGAATCGCGGATGTCGCCCAGCGCCCGGTGGTTTCCTGTCTTGGCCGGAGCCTGGAAGAAAGCGCGCGGGTACCATCGGCGGGCCAGCTCCTTGATGGTCGAGACATCCAGGATCCGGTAGTGCAAGTGGTCGGTGATCTCAGGCATGTCCCGGGCCAAGAAATTCCTGTCGGTGCCGACGGAATTGCCCGCAAGCAACGCTTTTTTTGGCTCGGGGGCGTAGTTGCGGATGTAGTCCATAACGATGCCCCGGGCTTCTTCCATGCCTAGTCCGGCATCCAGCTCGGTGATCAACCCACTGGTGATGTGCATGGTACGCACAAAATCGCCCATCTGTTCCATGGCGGCTGCCGGCGGCTTGATCACCACGGAGACCCCGTCGCCGAGGATGTTCAGTTCGGCGTCCGTCACCAGGACGGCGACTTCGATCAATGCGTCGTCTTCCAGGCTCAAGCCGGTCATTTCGCAATCGATCCAGACAATTTTTTCAGCTGATATAGGCACGAGCCCAATTTACCCGATGAACTCCCTGCCGGGATCCGCCGCCGCGGGCTATGGCTTGATTGAACCGGATAGCGAACTAAGCAGCCACAACAGCACGAAAGCCACGAGCCCGGTTGCCGCCAGCAGGATAGCGGCGCCCAGGCCCAAACCCACGAGCGGGGCAACTGCGACAACCAAGACGGCCAGGAAGATTCCCCAACCCAGCAATCCATGGTTGCGCACCGGACGACCGGGACTTTTTGCACGTCTGCCCACGCGATTTCCTCGCTTCCGCTCTTGATCCATCAACTACCACCAAGCCTAGGTAGGTGCAGGCCGTGAACCCGCCCGGCCACGCCGCAGGCACGCAGCCAAATGGGTTGGCTTCACGGCGCACCAGCTATGCGTGTGAACTCGCACGCATCCTCGGGCGGCATCCCCGGGAAACCCTGCTCTCGATGCTAGGATCGGACTTGATTTTTGCGCCTTGAGGCGCGGCCGCGAACGAGCTTCACGGACACCGTGGACGGGCAAGCGCGAGCAGCGAAAATGCAGGAATCCACCACCGGGGCACGACGAAGACGAATCAGGAGCGGTGCGCAGATGAACGATGTGCGATCCACCGCTCCCAGGACTGAGCGGCCCGGACGCGGCTGGCACCTCTCTCCGCTGATCCAGGGGACCATCGGATCGATCATGATCCTGCTGGGCTCCTACGCCATCGGGTGGCTTGCAAGCGCCTCGCCGTTGAACCGCTACCCATTGCTGATCGCGATCCGCACCGAGTATTCAGGGGTGATTGCCGGCACCGTGGTGTTGACACTGGGCTGTTGGATCCTCTTCCGCGCCTGGCTGAGGCTTGGACAACAACTGGCAGGCTGGGCCGAGGGCTCGCTTGCCGTGGTGAAGAAGGCCATCTGGGCATGGAGCATCCCGATGCTGCTGGCCCTGCCGATCTTCTCCCGTGACGTCTTCGCCTACATCGGGCAGGGCAGGTTGGTTGCCGCCGGGCAGGACCCCTATGTGGATGGCATCTCCACTCTGAACAACTGGTTCCAGCTGGGTGCCGACATCACGTGGGCAGAATCGGAAACCCCCTACGGGCCGCTGTACCTCAACGTGGAGTACTGGGTGAACCGGCTGGTGGGCACCAGCCCGGACCTCTCGGTGCTGCTCTTTCGGCTCGTCGCGTTCGCCGGGGTGATCCTGTGCCTGATCTACGTGCCGAAGATCGCCGCGCTTCACAAGGTCTCCGGCGCCAAGGCAACCTGGATCTCGGTGGCCAACCCGCTGTTCCTGATCAGCTTCGTGGCCAGCGCCCACAACGATTCGTTGATGGTGGGCCTGGCCTTGGCCGGGACCTACTATGCCGCCACGCGGCGCGGGGTGATCGGCGTTGTACTCATTGCCGCGTCGATCGGCGTCAAGCCGATCACCTTGGTGCTGCTGCCGTTCATCGGCCTGCTGTGGGCCGGGCCCGACGCCGGCTGGGCGCGCAAGTTCCGCTACTGGGCTTACACCGCATCGCTGGTGGCCATCATCATGGCCTTGATCGGCTGGGCGAACGGCTACGGTTTCGGCTGGCTTGGGGTGATGCTGGGAACCGGCACGGGCGCGGTGGTCTTCGCCCCATTGGGCGCGATGAACGCCGTGCTTTCCGGTGCCTTGGCTACCATCGGGCTGCCCACCGACTGGCTGTTGCCGGTGCTCAAGCTCATTGGCCGGCTGACTTCGGTGGCCCTGGTGCTGCTGTTGATCTTCAAAGGCAAGCAATCCCACCTCGTGCAGCGCATGGCGTTGGCGTTCTCCGCACTGGTTGTCCTTTCCCCGATCATCCAACCCTGGTACATCCTTTGGCTCCTCCCGTTCTTCGCGGTCACGGGCATCAGGGATGACTGGCAGTTGCTCTGGGTATATGTCACCACGGCCTTCTTCATCGCGTTTGGGGCTGCGGACCAGATCTTCATCTGGCAGTTCCTCTCCGCGCTTGACCCCTGGGTCAAGCACCTTTCCACGGGGATCTCTTGGGCGGCGATGGCCTACCTGGCCTTTGTCGACCCGCGAACCAAGGGCATCTTCGTCCAGACGCTTCCCCAACGCCTGCGACGGACCAAGGCCTGGATGCGCACCGATCCTGAGGTTCCGAACAAGTGAGCCTCCCCGACCCGCAGCCCTCCCAAAACCCGGTTCGCGTACGCCATTTCGCGGGCCTCACCCGGTCCCTGGAAGCACTGCGCCAGCGCAGCTCACGTGTCCCGTTGCTGGGTCGGCTCACCGGTGGCGGGGACAGCACGCCGGACATCGCCATCGCCCAGGGCTTGCTGGCCTCCGTGATGGTCATGGTGGGGTCCTGGGGCGTCGGGTGGATCCCCAGCTCACAGGAATCGGTGCTGGCTCGTTCGAGGTTCCTGCTGCCGTTGCGCGTGGAAATGCTCGGGGTCATCACCTGCACCCTGCTCTTGGCACTGGGTTCAATGCTGCTCTTCAGGGCGTGGCTGCGCCTGCGGCAGCGCGCCCAGGAAGCCAACGGCAACCCGGTTCTCGCGATCACCAAGGCCATCTGGGCCTGGTCGATCCCGCTGCTTTTCTCCTTCCCGATCCTCTCCAAGGACGTCTATTCCTACCTGGGCCAGGGGCGGCTCATGCACGCGGGGCTCTCGCCCTACACCGACTGGGTCTCGCAGCTGCCGGGCTGGTTCGCCCAGGGTTCGGACTCACTGTGGGCCGAATCCACCTCGCCCTACGGTCCGCTCTTCTTGATGTATGCGCGCTTCGTGTACTTCGTTTCCGGCGGTGTTCCCGAATACGGGGTCCTGCTCATGCGCCTGGTCGCGGTTGCCGGAGTCCTGCTGTGCGCCTACGCGGTCGTGGGCCTGGCCAAGGCCACCGGGAGGGATGCCGCGTGGCCGCTGTGGATATCCGTGGCCAACCCTCTTTTCCTGCTGAACATGATCGGCGGGGTGCACAACGACGGGCTGATGATCGGCGGGGTGCTGCTCGGCTTCCTGCTAGTGGCCCGCAAGCGCCGTTTCGCCGGTGTCCTTGTTGCTACCGCGGCGATCGCGATCAAGCCCATCGTGGTACTGGTTCTGCCGTTCCTGGGCCTGGCGATGCTGTCGCGGACGGCCTCGAACACCCAAAAGCTGCGTGCCTGGCTCTTCACCGGGTCGGTGGCGCTGGGCGTGATGGCACTGCTGGGTTGGGCCTCGGGGCTGTGGTTCGGTTGGATCGCGGCAATGGCCGGCGCCGGGTCCGCAGCCTTCCCCTACGCGCCTGTCGGGTTGCTGGGCATGTTCGTTGGCTGGATCGGCTCCCTGGCAGGCGGCGACCTCGAACTCATTGCCGGGGTAGTCTTCACGGCATTCCGTCTGGCCTCGTTGGCCATCGTCTTCTGGCTGGCCATCCGCCGCCCGGCCGGGCCTCCGTTGCTCTACGCCGGGTACGCACTGGGAACCGCCGTCGTGTTGGCACCCATCATCCAGCCCTGGTACCTTTTGTGGCTGATCCCGTTCTTCGCAATTTCCCGCAGGTACCCGGTGAACCTGGAGCGTGCGCTGTACATCCTGTGCCTGCTGGTGCTGCTCTCCGGGGTGGTTGACCAGCTCTCCATCGGCCAATGGTTCTCGCTGCTCTGGGTGCGGATCTTCGCCGCCGTCATCGGCCTGGCCTACATGGGATACCTGGTGTTCATCGACCCAAAGACAGCCGGCATCTTCGGCGCAGACAGGCTCAGGCCGCTGCAACAAGACACGAACTAGCCACATCCAACGCTTTTTACGTATTTCACACTCCCTAGAAATGAGGCAACCGGATCGTGATGCAACCGGTCAAGAACCTGTTCACCGCCCGCGAGGCAACGCGCCCGATCATTACCGGGCTGTTGGTGCTCACCGTCATTGGCGCGCTCATCGCCGTGCTGTCCAAGCAGTGGTGCCGAGTCAACGGTTGGCCCGATGCCGAACAGCACCTGCACATGTGCTATTCGGACTTCTCCCAGCTCTTTGGCACCCGGGGCATGGCCGACAAACTCTTCCCCTACTTCACCGGGCTGCCGGCCGAGCAGGCGCTTGAATACCCGGTGCTGCTGGCCGTCATCGCCGGGCTCACCGCCATGGTGATCCCGGGGATCGGGTTCTCACCCGAACGCCAGCTGGCCTACTTCGATCTGAACTCTCTGTTGTCCTTCATCTGCTGGGCCGTTGTGGTGGTGGCGGTTGCCTACGCGGCACGGCACCGCAGCCGCGATGCCATCATGGTGGCGCTGGCCCCGGGCATCATCCTGACCAGCCAGCTGAACTGGGACTTGTGGGCGGTGATGCTGGCGATGACCGGGCTGCTGGCCTTCTCGCGCAAGCACATCGTGCTGGCCGGGGTGTTGCTGGGCCTGGGCGCCGCGGCCAAGCTCTACCCCTTCTTCCTCTTCGGTGCGATCCTGGTGCTGTGCCTGCGCACCGGGAGGATGCGGCACTTTTGGGTGTCGCTGGCATCCGGTATTGCCGCGTGGCTGGTGGTCAACGTGCCGTTCATGATCACCGCGTTCGAGGAGTGGAGCCGGTTCTACACCTTCTCCGGTGACCGCCCGGCGGGCAACTCCTCGATGTGGTTGGCGTTCGTGTGGACCGGGATGGACGGGTCCACCATGTCCTACCTCTCCAACGGGCTCTTCGGCATCGCCTGCCTGGGCATCGCTTGGCTTGGCCTAAGCGCCACCCGCCGCCCGCGCATGGCGCAGCTTGCGTTCTTGATCGTTGCCGCGTTCCTGCTCTTGGGCAAGGTCTACTCGCCGCAGTTCGTGATGTGGCTGATCCCGCTCTACGTCCTGGCGCGGCCCAAGTGGCGCGAGTTCCTGCTCTGGCAGGGGATCGAGGTCTTCCACTGGGCCTTCGTCTGGCTCTGGAGCGCCAAATGGGTCAGCGGCCTTGAATACTTCGGGAACAGCCGGATGATCGAGATCCTCTACGGGCTGGGCATCGTCGCGCACATGGCGATGGTCACCTACATCTGCGTGAAGATCATCGGGGACATCCGGAACCCCGACCGTGACCTCGTGCGTGCCGAGGGCGACGATGATCCGCTGGCCGGCCCGTTGGAGTCCCTGGAAGACAAATTCGTCCTCGGACGCAAGGCCGGCAGCTAAGCCTGATCGCGTCGGCAGGGTTTGATTCGCGCAGACCCTGCCCCAACGCGGCGCCCAACCTGTCTTTTGCGCACCCGCACGCGCGCGGTTGGTCTCCCGGCGGGCGCGGCGACCTGGCCCACGGGCTTCGTTGCCCTTAGCCTGGTGGTTCCGCTGGGCGCCGGCATTCACCTGCTCGGCGCTTATCCGGCGTTCGGGGAGCGGTGCTAACAGCGGGAACGCGCTGGCACTGGGGATCTACGGACTACGGGGTGCCGCGGTGCCGGAGTGCCCTTCGTCATCTGCGGTTCGCGGTTCGGTGCAGCCTCTTGGTTCTTGCCGCGCACGGATTGGTCGCCCCCGGGGCCTGCTATCGAAGAATGGTGATGGGTTTCGCCCTTTCCCACGTCATCGGATCCGATGCCGGCACGCCGACCGGCGGGGGACTGGCCAGGGGGCCTGTCGATCAGCGGGGGCATCGCCGTGATGGTGCTCCTTGGCATGGGCCTCGGCCAGGAGAGGGGCAAGCGCGTGGACCAGGTGGGGACCTTTGGAAGCCCGCAGGTGCGCTGGTAGGGCGCCGATGCGCGCGCCATGAAAGGGGTCACCCCGCATCGTCGTCCGGGGCGGTGTTCGCGTTGGCATGCTGGGAATAGGGGGTTAGCTCTTGAGATAGTTGGTGCAGGCCGGGTCCACCGGGATCTCACGGTGCAGCACTAGGATCCCGTCATCGATCGGGGCCACCTGCTTGAAGCCCAACGCGTGGGCGCGGCGCAGCGCCTGCGGCGGGCTCAGCGGGTCCCAACCACCGAGTTCCTGTTCGTTGAAGTCGATGACCATCCAGCTGGACAGATCGGTTCCGATATCTCCCATCATCCCCACATAGGTGCGGGTGGATAGATGCGGGACCAGGGTGTCGGCGGCCTCGACGCACACTCCGTCGGGAATCATGTCCACGGCGCGTTCCTTGGCCGAGACCAGGGTGCCGGGCGCCCAGTTGGCTGCGGTGAGCGTGCGTCCCAGCGGGAACACCGAGTGAAAGAACAGCGTCCCCACCAATGAGAAGGCCAACAGCCAGGCCGGCGCAATGAGCTTGGCCTTGTTCCAGCCGTAGCGGTTGATCAGCTTTCCCAGCACGTGCACTGCGGAGAGGATCAGGATCGGGGCCATGATCGCGTCGTACTGGTAGACCGGTGCCCAGGTGTTCAACCGGTCGTTGAACAGCCGGCTGAGCAGCAGCGGGGCACCAAGGATGACGTAGGGCGATGCCAGAGGAAGCAGCGCCAGCGGCAGGAAGCTCAACAGCCACAGCGCCACCTTGAGCTGGTGGTTGAACAGGATCGCAATGGCGGAAAACGGGTGGGTAAGCATGAAATAGATGGCCGCCCCGGCGCTGGCGCCCAGCGCGGTGTATTGCCAGTAGGTGAACTCCCCGGCGGGGGAGAAGAGCGGTATCAGGTAACTGGTGACCAGCACGTACCCGCCGAGTCCCACCACGGCCAACAGCGCGGCCTTGGCCCACTGCTGGTGGAAGAGCATCACGATGCCCACCGCAAGAATGGTGATTCCCATGTCCTCGCGCACCAAAAGCAGCGAGGCCGAAAGCCCGACCACCAGCCAGTAGCGGGAGCGGTCGAAAGCGAAGATGATCCACGCCATGATCGGCACCCCGAAAGCGACCTCGTGGAACTCCCAGTTCACGATCGCCTGGAACGGCCACCACAACAACATCGCCGAGGCGGTCAGCAGTGCACCGAGGTGCCCGAAGCGGGGCCGGGTGAAGAGGTAGACGGGGATCGCGGTGGACACCAGCAGCAGCGCCAGGGCGATGCCCAGCATCCTGGGATCGTTCCAGATCCAGTAAAGCGGTGCCAACAGCGCCAGGATCGGGTGGAAGTGGTCCCCGAGCAGATTGAAGTCAACGCCCTTGATCGGCACGATGGGCGCCTTGAACATCGAGTACTGGCGTACCGCCTGGTCGAAGATGCCCAGGTCGTAGCCGCGGGACTCGAAGTTCGAAAAACGCAGCAGCGAGTGCGTCACATACAACACCCCCGCAATGGCCATGGCCGCACCCAGTTGGAGTTTCTGGGCAGGGCTTACGGCTGCGGGGGTGTGCTTGGGCATGGGTATGAGTTTATCCACGTGTTGCGGCGCGAGGAATTCGCGGTGCTACTTCAGGGTGTTCAGGCCGGTGCGTGCCATGGCGTCGGAGTAGGCGGCGTAGATTTCCTCGAGGTGTGCCTGTTGGCGTTCCGGGGAGCCGGCGAATGCGCGGCCATCAAGGGACTTGACCTTGTAGGTCTTGAAGCCGCGGCGCCACAGCAGCGGGTTCTGGGTCTTGACCAGCTGCTCGGAGAGGCGGTGTGCCTCGGTGCCGTGGGCGATCAACACCGATGCGCGCGGGACGACCTTGAGCAGGCGCAGCAGCGGCTTGAGGCCCGAGGTGATCTGCGGCGGGGTGAACTTGCCGTTGGCTTCGCCCGGGGTGTGCCACGGGTGCACATTCCAGGGAAGGAGGAACTCCGGACGCAGCCCCAACTGCCACTGCATTCCCAGCATACGGGTGGAGGCTTCCTGCGATCCGGCGTCGATGAACCCGGATTCGTTGGCCGCACCGATGTTGGAGAACAGCGAGATGATGCGGACTTCTTCGACGTTGTGTACCGGGTCGACATACGAAACCGAGGTTGCAGGGCGAAGTGCCCGCGTCTCGTCCACAAGGCGGTTGACGGGTTCGATCTGCTCCTCGTAGCGGCGTTCCATGAGAGGGTTTTCGACGTGTTCCGGGGCAATTGCTGTCATGAAGGTGAGCTTCTCCTGCTGGTGGTACGGGGACACGGAGGCGCACATCAAGCACGTCATCCAAAGGGGCAACGCACGATATGTACCGTGTCTTTGCTGCTAGAGCGGGGGGCGTGGGGAGCGGGATCTTCTGGTTTCGGGGGGTGTCATGCCCATGGGAGAACGCAAGTTTGATCCACCTTCTAACAATAGCCGCTTCTTCGGGCTTTGGGCATGTGTAGGGCCAAGGTAGTCATAGTGATCATTGGCACAGGCGATTGTGCCATCGTGGCCGGTGAGGCGTCCTTGCCCGTGTTCCCGAGGCAAAGGCGCTGCCCGGCTGCGTCTCGGGCACCGGTGGGAAACGCCGAGGGAACCGGGGTTCATCCGGGCGCGTGGCGCGCGGTGGAGTTGTCGCCGCCGTCCACGTTGGCCCCGCGGCGTTGGCGGTACTGCCGGGATGCGATCGTGCAGCTATGGTCCGGGGTCGGTAGGCCAGGCCATACACTTATCGATGGTTTGCCACGGGGACAGCTCTGTTCTGAGGCGGAGTCTGGCCGACCATTTTCACCGCAACAACAGACCCACAAGTGATTGAGGCACCCAGCCAGATGAATGAAAAGATTCCGAACGAGCCGCACAAGGCAGTCTTGCGTACGGCCGTTGCTGCCACCGTCCTGATCGCCATCGGCGCGTTCGTGCTCTCCTTCTCGGCGTTGACCGACCTGGCGCAACGCTCGGGCATCGATGCGAACCTCGCATGGATCTGGCCGATCATCGTCGACGGCATGATCGTGGCCTCGACCGTGGCCATCGTGGCGCTGAACGGCCACAGCCGCCGGGCCATGGTCTACCCGTGGACCTTGCTGTTCTTTGGTGCCTTTGTCTCCACCGCGGCGAACTCCGTGCATGCGATCCTGACCGTCGGCGAGATGAATTCGGATATCCCCCCGGTCGTCTCGGCTTTGGTTGCCGCGATGCCGCCAGTCGTTTTGCTGGCCATCACCCACCTGACGGTGCACATGTACCAAAAGAAGTCCGAAGCCGCAGAAAAGCGTGCAGCTGCCGCATACGATGAGGAAACCGTCGAGAACGAGAAGTACGGATTTGCCTACGACGACGGTTTCCAGGCTGCAATGACAGACGCGCAGAACGCCGAGTCCGAACGCGTGGCCACAGGCCAGGAGCAGTTGGCCGAAGCGACTGCACGTGCCCGTGCCGAGGGCCGTGCCGAAGCGAACAGTGCGTTGGCCCAGATAAAGACCGAGGCCGCCAGTGGCAACACGCAGGCAGTGAGCGCCAAGTCACCGGCGAACGCCTCCTCAAACGGGGCCAGGCCCGCGTCCACGGGCAAGATCGGTGCCATGGCAGGTTCCGGAGCAGCTCCGCTTTATGACGAAATCGCCCAATCGCAGGATTCGCGGAACTAGACACACCGTTCCCCGGGCACCTGGCGCGATGCGGACCCGTATTGGCCCGGCGGGTGATTCCGCCGGGATTTCCCGGGCAGCGTGATGCAAGACAAGTAGAATTCCCACGCCGATGGAGCGGCGGTTTTAGCCTCGATTCTCGGGGCAGCAGCCGCCGGTTCATGTTCCCAACACCTTGCTCCCGCAGGCAGCCGGGCATCAGTTGATAGGCTGACCAAGGATCACCACCCAACCAGCCGTTTGTTTCTAGGAGGCACGAGTGGGCACACCTTGGGAAACCCTGGATGAATCACTGCGCGAGGATGTCAACGCCAGCGTCAAGCTCTACGCCGAAGCGCGTGCGATGCTTGAGCATGTGGCCGACT
Organism: Paeniglutamicibacter antarcticus; assembly: GCF_039544305.1. Taxonomy (NCBI): domain Bacteria; kingdom Bacillati; phylum Actinomycetota; class Actinomycetes; order Micrococcales; family Micrococcaceae; genus Paeniglutamicibacter; species Paeniglutamicibacter antarcticus. The sequence continues at coordinate 78,591 of NZ_BAABLK010000093.1, read as the reverse complement.
CCATGCGCGCCCGGATCGAGATGCTCTTCGATGACACGGAGAACAATCCGCTCTTCATCGTCGGGCGGGTCAAGACCGTCGAGTCCTTCCGCGACAAGGCCTCGCGCATGCTTGTCGGGGAGGCGAGCGAGGCCCCTGCCCTGGAATTCCCCAACCCGCTACGGGAGATCCACGACCTGGTGGGCGTGCGCGTCATCGTCAAGTTACCCCATGAGATTCGCGAGGCCGCGAACCTGATCAAGCGCCGGCGCTCCGATTTCGATTGCCGCTCGGACCGTGAGAAAGACATCGGTTCCGTGGAGTCCGGCACCTACGGCTACTCCTCGCGCCACCTGATCCTCAAGACCCGTGGCGAGGAAGTGGTCCGGGATTTCCAGGCGAAGCTGGGCGGGGATGTGCGCATCACCGGAAACTTTGTTTTCGAGGTGCAGATCCGCACGATCCTGTCCCATGCCTGGAGCGAGATCGAACACGACATCCGGTTTAAGAACGCCGAACCACGCGCCTGGAGCCCCCACATCGACAGGCAGTTCACTGCGACAGCCGCGATGCTTGAAGCCGTCGAAGACCAGTTCTCCGAGCTTCATGAACGATTCCAGACCGTCACGGGGTTCTGGGATGCCGACGGCGAAGGAGCCGTGGAGCTCAGCGCGGAGCGCATCCAGTTCATCTGGCAGACGCTGCTGCCCCACGTGGACCGCAAGTCCGACGATGACTGGGGCTGGGCAGCGGAACTGCTGGCCGCCCACGGACTCTCGCGCACCCGCGAATTCGCCGAGCTGCTGCAGCCCAGCGTCATCACCTCGGTGCGCGCCGCCCTGGACCACCGCTACTCCCCGGGTCCCGATCGCTTGCTTGATGACGTGCTTCTGTGGCATTTCGGCACCACCCACATCCAGGCCACCAGCGGCGGGGATGCCCATCGTGCTGATTCATTGCGCCGCAGACTGGTCCAAATGGACGCCTACAGGACCAAGCATGCCGAGGCGAGTCTTTCCATCGTCCGCGCCCCGGGCGCCCTCGCCCCGGCAGTGCTGCCGGTGTCCACGGAATCCAAGCCAACGGCAAAGCAGGAACCAAAGGAGAGCCCCAAGTCGCAATCCAAGGCTTCGAACACGAAATCCTGAGGCCCCGGTATCGATCCGGGGAACCCCCTGCGGCGTGAGATGCAACGCATCATCATGCCAAACCGTGTCCGGCCCACGTAGACTGGGTAGGTTGCCCATCAGGGCGGCTGCATAACTTTACCGAAAGGGTCACCGTGATTTCCGTTGCCGATTTGGAGCTGCGCGCCGGCGCACGCCTTCTCATGGAGGGCGTCTCGTTCCGCATCGACAAGGGCGACAAGATCGGCCTGGTCGGACGGAACGGTGCCGGCAAGACAACTATGACGCGTGTGCTGGCCGGAGAAGCCGCACCCGCAGGTGGCGCCGTCACTTCCACGGGGGCCATCGGCTACCTGCCGCAGGACCCGCGTACCCCTGACATGGAACAGCTGGCCCGCGACCGCATCCTTTCGGCCCGAGGCCTGGACATCATCGTCGGCAACCTCAAGAAGTGCCAGGAGGACATGGCCTCGGAGGACCCCAAGGTCGCCGCCAAGGCGATGCGCCAGTACGACCGCATCGAGGCGGAGTTCATTGCCGGCGGAGGTTACGCCGCCGAATCCGAGGCAGCAGCGATCTCCAACAACCTCTCGCTTCCCGAGCGCCTGCTCAACCAGCCGCTGTCCACCCTTTCCGGTGGACAGCGTCGCCGTGTCGAGCTCGCCCGGATCCTCTACGCCGATGCCGAGACCCTGCTGCTCGATGAGCCCACCAACCACCTCGATGCTGATTCGATCACCTGGCTGCGCGGCTTTCTGGCCAACCACCAAGGCGGGCTGCTGGTCATCTCCCACGACACCTCGCTGCTGGAAGCCACAGTGAACAAGGTCATCCACCTCGACGCCAACCGCGCCACCATGGATGTATACAACCTCGGGTGGAGGCGCTACCTGCAGCAGCGCGAAACCGACGAGCGCGCCCGCAAGCGCGAGCGCGCCAACACCGAGAAGAAGGCCAGCACCCTTTTGGCGCAGGCCAACAAGATGAAGGCACGTGCCTCGGGCGCCTCGGCGGCCCAGTCGATGCTCAAGCGTGTTGACCGGTTGATGGGCGGACTTGACGATGTCCGCGTCGCCGACCGCGTCGCGGCCCTGCGTTTCCCGGATCCGGCCCCATGCGGCAAGACCCCGCTGATGGCCGAGGGGCTTTCGAAGTCCTACGGCTCGCTGGAAATCTTCACAGATGTCTCCCTAGCCATCGACCGCGGTGCCAAGGTAGTGATCCTGGGCCTGAACGGTGCCGGCAAGACCACCTTGCTGCGCATGCTTGCCGGGGTGTCCAATCCCGACACCGGCGACCTGATCTCCGGCCACGGCCTGAAGATCGGTTACTTCGCCCAGGAGCATGACACCCTGGACGTTGACCGCTCGGTGCTCGAGAACATGCGCTCGGCAGCACCGAGCCACATGGGTGACGCCGAGGTTCGCGGTATCCTGGGTTCCTTCATGTTCTCCGGGGACGACGTCTCAAAACCTGCCGGCGTGCTCTCCGGCGGCGAGAAGACCCGCCTTGCGCTGGCGACCATCGTAGCCTCGAGTGCGAACGTGCTGCTGCTCGATGAGCCCACCAACAACCTGGACCCGGCATCACGCGCCGAGATCCTCTCCGCGTTGTCAAACTTCACCGGTGCCGTTGTCATGGTCTCGCACGACGAGGGCGCGGTTGCCGCGCTGAACCCGGATCGCGTGGTCCTGCTTCCAGACGGCGACGAGGACCTCTGGAACGATTCGTACCTGGACCTGGTCACCTTGGCCTAAAGCCTTCCCGTCACCGGCACTTTTCACCGCCGTTACACCAACGCACGAGCCCCGTGGCGCCTACAAGGCAATGCCGCGGGGCTCGTGTCGTTTGGTGCTCAACCAATTCGTGTTCCGGAGCACCAAAGGTTCGACTGCTTTGCTAAAAGGCCGGTCGGGGCACCTGGTTGGCGGAGGATCGCGGACCTCGCCGGTTTGGTGCAACACGGCCCACCAGACCTTTTGGGACCCAAGAACCCCGTGAGGCCGCGGGGTTCCTCAGTCACACCTAAAGGGTGTCGGTGTTCCTGCCCTGGCCGGTCGAACCTGATGCGGGCCCATCGTCCTGGGCCCGTCGTTCAAGCTCGTCGAGGTAGGCGTCCTCCGTGGCCTCGTCCGTGGCACTGCCGTCACGACGGACCAGCTTCTTGGGCTTCTTGCGCAGCCTGTGGGCCTGGTGCAGCACGGGCTCCTCCCCGCGCAAGAGAGCAGCGGCACGCTCCTCGCGGTCCTCCCGGTTGATTCGTGATTGCTGTTTGGCCGCATAGCCGAAACCCACGAAGACCAGCACGCCGAAGGCGAACCACTGGAAGGAGTAGGACAGGTGCGGGCCTTCGTCTTCCTCCGGGCGTTGCAACGCCAAGGGCGCATCGGCAGAGGCCGGATCCTCCAAGTACATCAGCCCGAAGCTGCCGGTGGACACCGGATAGCCCAGCTGCTTCTCGAAGGTGCCCAGGTCGATCGAGGCCAGCTGGCCCTCGGGGGCCCCTCGGTCCAGTGTCGGTTCCCCTGCCTTGAGCCTGACATCAACCTCGACGGTTCCGCCGGGCGGTTCCGGAACGGCATCCGGGCGGCCGGCATTCTCGTTGCCGATGGGCAGGAATCCGCGGTCAACGATCACCACGGGGCCCTCGATGGTGCGGAAAGGAACCAGTACCTCGTAGCCGGGACGGGAGCCGGAGATGCGGTTGCGCACCACGGCCTGGTCTTCGGCCAAGTAACTGCCACGCAGCGACACCGGGGTCCATTTGCTCTCCGGGGGCATTTGCGTGAAGAGGTCTTGGGCCTTGGCGAAAGGAATCGGCTCGGCGTCGTAGTTGCGCTGCACGTGGGAGATCTCTGTCAGGGCGGTCTCACGGCGGTCCATCTGCCACTTGCCCAGGAAGGCGAACGTGGTGGCAAAAAGGCACACCAAAAGCAACCAGCCGATCCAGCGAGTGCTGGCCAGGAATCGATACACGCTAGCGGGTTCTCCTTAGGATGTGGTGCCAGGGGTCGGATCTTCAAGCGGCAGGCGCTCCTTGAAGAGCAACCGCTCCGAGAGGTAATTTTCAAGCCAGTCGGCATGCCCGTCGCAGGCCAACCAGGTCTTGCGTCGTTCCGGGGCATGGATTTTCGGGTTGTTCCAGAGCAGCCGGACGGTGGCGTCGGTCCTGCAGCCCTTGCGCGAACACCGCGGCGGTCCGGTGGGGCCCTGCGGACCTGACCCCTGCCCCAGGGAATCAAAGATGCTCATCGTCCACCATCGCGCTGGCCGTCATCGGGGCCGGGTTGGTCGGGGTCCTCCACGAAGCTGCCGTCGATCGTTGTTGGCGCCTCGGCGGGAAACCCTCCTGCGTAGCTGCCATTCGGTCCAGAGGCGGATGGCCACGTCGCTGAAGTATTTGCACGGGCGGATTCTCCGCTGTCGCTTTCGGACATGATGTCCCCTTCCTCGTAAATGGTGGAAGGATCCTCATCGCCATGTTGGGCCGTGGTTTGGGTGGATCCGGAATCCTGTGCTCCAAAGGGATGTTCGGCGGCATCTTCGGCCCTCTCCTGCGCAGCCGCGGGAGCGCGCTTGGGATCGTAGGCGGTGAAGCCAGAGGTCAGCAGGTGCGGGTCCCCGGGCTCGTAGAACTCGGCGGGAGGTTGCCGTTTTGTCAGGTCTGCGCCGCCATTGGCGATCACCACTGCGATGTAGGGAAGCACGATGGCCCCGGCGAGGAACACCCATTGAAGCCAGCCGTGCACGAAGAAGGCAGCGATGAAGCAGGCCAGGCGCACCGACATGGAGATGGTGTATTTCAGCACCCGAGAGTGCTGCTCCACGCTGTGGGACTCCTGCGCCTCGGTGATCCGATGCACCTGTGGGCCCGGGTCACGATGATGGTTGTTGCTATGTGGCTCGCTCATGGTTCTTCCGTGGATCCGATACCCAACATTGTCTCACCGACCTGCGCCGGTGTACGAATCGAATCGATATGCATGCAGCGAACGGCCGGCCGCGTACCAAAGCGTGCGCACCAAACCCCACGAATCGCCGGGGAACTTCGCCCCGGGAGGATGCGTCCGGGGACGAAGAAGCCCACCGAAGCCCGTCGCTTGGCCAGGCCGTGGCGCAGGAAGCAGCGTGCGGGGCACCGGTTAGAATGGGATCCGCAGCCCACCACCAAAAACAGTCAAGTCTTATGGAGGATCCATGTCCGAAACCCCCACCGGCCGCAGCGTGCTGGTTACCGGAGGCAACCGCGGAATCGGCCTGGCCATCGCCCGGGCCTTCGAGGCAAACGGCGACCAGGTTGCCATCACCTACCGCAGCGGCGAGGTCCCGGAAGGTCTGTTGGGAGTGAAGGCGGACGTCACCGATTCCGCCTCCATCGATGCCGCCTTCACCGAGGTCGAGGCCGCCCACGGGCCCGTGGAAGTACTGGTTGCCAACGCCGGGGTGACCCGGGACATGCTGCTGCTGCGCATGAGCGAGGATGATTTTTCCTCGGTCATCGACACCAACCTCACTGGTGCGTTCCGGGTGATCAAGCGTGCCTCCAAGGGCATGATCAAGAAGCGCAAGGGCCGCGTGGTGCTGATTTCCTCCGTCGTCGGGCTCTATGGATCCCCGGGGCAGATCAACTACGCCGCTTCGAAGGCCGGCCTGGTGGGCATGGCCCGCTCGCTGACCCGTGAACTGGGTTCGCGCGGGATCACCGCAAACGTGGTGGCTCCGGGCTTCATCAATACCGACATGACCGCCGCCCTGCCCGAGGCCACGCAGAAGGACTACCTCTCCTCGATTCCGGCGAACAGGTTCGCTGAGCCCGAGGAAGTGGCCAACGTGGTCCGCTGGATTGCCAGCGACGAGGCAGCTTACATCTCCGGCGCGGTCATCCCGGTGGACGGCGGACTGGGCATGGGCCACTAACAAGGCACCCGCCGCACCGTGCCGGCAATCCCGCCCCCGGCGGGGGACACCTTGATGCGTAAACTTACCAGGTGCAGGGCACGGCATTTGGCGCGCCGTCGGCCAAGCAACCTTATTTCTACACCAGCCAAGAGAGAACAGACCATGGAAAACCTGAAAGCGCGTTTGCGCGAGGACATGAAGAAGCACCTAAAGGCCGGAAACCGTGTGGAGTTGATGACGGTGCGCAACCTGCTGGGCGAGATCAACACCCGGGAAAAGGGTGGCAAGACACCCATGGAGATGGACGACGCCGCGGTGACCTCACTGCTGCAAAAGGAAGCGGCCCGCCGCAGGGAAACCGCGCAGACCTATTCGGAGGTCGGGGCGGAGGACCGTGCCGCGGCGGAAAACTCCGAGGCCGGGATCATCGAGGCCTACCTTCCGGCACCGTTGGATGCAGCCGCTGTGCAGGGGATCATCGATGACGCCCTTGACACCCTGCGCGAAGAGGGCAACGAATTGTCCATGCGCTCGATGGGCCAGGTCATGAAGTTGGTCAGCGCGGAGGTTTCGGGCCGTTTCGATGGCAAAAAAGTCAGCGAGATGGTCCGCTCGTCGCTCGCCTAGGCCAGCCACGGTCACCGGTGCACACGGGATCGAGATCTCTTTGGAGGTTTCCTACAACAGTGCCTCCGGTACATCACTGGCAGGATTGAAACACCGGGCGTCGGACTTGTCTGTTCCGCCCAAGAGACTTAGCACCATCAAGGCATGCCAGCCACGGTATCGCGTCGCCGACGCGGTGCCGTGGCCACCACCACAAGGAGCAGAATTGACAGATCTTTCAGCCAAGGGCGCCATCGTCACCGGATCCTCGCGCGGCATCGGCGCCGAAGTGGCAAAGGTCCTTGCCGCCCAGGGTGCCGGCGTGGTCATCAACTACCGGCAGAAGGCTCCGCGCGCCAACAAGGTCGTTGCGGGCATCGTGGAGGCCGGCGGACGAGCCGTGGCAGTGGGCGCCGACCTGACCTCGGCCGAAGGCCCGGCTGCATTGGTTGATGCAGCCATCGAGAACTTTGGGTCCCTGGACGTGCTGGTGCTCAACGCATCCGGTGGCATGGAAACCAGCATGGGAGAGGACTACGCGCTGCGCCTGAACCGCGACGCGCAGGTCGCGATGCTCGAAGCCGCCACGGCGAAGATGGGCCCAGGCTCCCGAGTCGTGTTCGTCACCAGCCACCAGGCGCACTTCATCGACCGGGTCTCCACCATGGACGCCTACGAGCCGGTGGCCCGCTCCAAGCGCGCCGGCGAACTCGCGCTGCGTGATTTCATCCCGGCACTTCAAGCCAAGGGCATCGACTTCGTGGTGGTATCCGGTGACATGATCGAAGGCACCATCACCGCCACGTTGCTGGACCGTGCAGAGCCCGGCGCCATCGAGGCCCGCCGCGCCGCCGCCGGGAAGCTCTACTCAGTTGAGCAGTTCGGTGCCGAGGTTGCCGCCATGGCCAGCGCCGAGGTGCCCACTGGACACACCGAGTACGTCGGCGGCGCCGTCGGCTTCCTGGAGAACTAGCCAAGGAACCAACCGCCAAGACCCCCGCGCGGGGGCCGGTGGGCAAAAGCAGGTCCCTGGCTCCGCAAAACGGAGCTAAGGACCTGCTTTTGTCGTCGGAGGGCCGTTACGCTATGGCTTCTTGCCGCAGATGACCTTGTTCCAAGGCTGGTAGGTCCACGACTTGGTCTCGGCCGGGAGCTTCTTCTCGGCGGAGGTGCGCGTTCGTGTGACGTCGATGGAAAAACCCTTCTTGCCGCCGCTTTCCGGCTGGCAATTGCTGGCCGGGTTATAGGTGGTGGTGGGGTTGGTGAAGTTGTACTTCGAGCTCGAGGAGGAACCCACCTTCCAGTACTTGGTGCTCCACAGGCGGGTGTTGACCTTGCCGCCACCGACCCCTGCCTCGATCATCACGGCGTAGGGGGTGTTGTTCTTCCACGCCATGTCGACCTGGCCCTCCCAAAGGGTCGCTTCGCGCCCTGGGGGGTAGCGGTCGAACCAGCGGCTGTGCGGCTTGTGGGTGATATCGTCGTATCCGGCCAGGAAGCCGACGTTGTACAGCTGCGTGGAGACCTGCGACAGGCCCCCGCCGACCGCCTCGGTGGCGAAACCGTCGACGACGACCCCGGAACCGTAATAGCCGTTGGCGGTCGTGATCGGGCCCAACGCCTTGGCCAGGGAGAAGGTCTGCCCGGGCATCACGAGCAACCCGTTCAGGCGCTTGGTACCGGCGTAGAGGTTCTTGGTGCGCACGGTATCGGCTGCCGGGTACGGCGTGGAGAAATTCGCGACCGGTTCCTTCACGCCCAGCTTCTTAGCCTGTTCGGTGCTCAGCTCGGGTTCCGAGACGGCGAGCTTGACGGTGGCCGTGCGTTCCTTGTCCTTGGAGGCGGCCAACACCGCGGTGTCCAGCCCGTTCTCATCGACGGACTTGCCGCTCTGCGAGGGGATGATCTGGGGCTTTCCGCCCTTGAGCACGATCTTCGCGTCCTTTGCGGTGGACCTGAAGCCGTCGGAACCGGCGCTGGCGGCCGTGGCAAGTTTCGCTGCATCCAGTGTCATACCTACCGCGTCGTCGGCGATCTTGAACGATGCGGTGTCCGCCAGTTGCTTCGGGCCCAGGTTTACGCTGGAGGTCCCGTCGGTGAGCTTGATGGGGCTGGCCACCAGCGGCTTGGCCTGCTCTTCGAGCGCCGTTTGCAGTGTTTCGGCCGAGGTCTCGGGCTCGGTGAGGGTAGCGGGCAGCTCGATGGCACCGTCATGGTCGAACCAGGAATCCGTGAGCACGTCCACGGATTCCTCCGCATCCAGCGCGACCCCGGTGACGGGCTTGGCCAGCACCGGGGTGGCTGCGTCGAAGGAAAGGTTTCCCTCGGCGGTTTTGATGCCGAACTTCGGCGCCAGGTCCTCTAGCGCACTGCGCAGCACATCCTTGTCCACTTCCAGTGCGGGCTGGACGTTCAACTGGTCGGTGAGGCGCTGGTAGAGGGTGGCGGGGTTCAGGGTGAACCCGGTGAGTCCGTCAAGGGTTTCATCAAGGTCCAGGCCAAGCCCGACCGCTGCCGGGTCCAATGCCTCCTTCTTCCCCTCGACGCTCACCGTCAGGGACTTTGCGGCCGTCGGCGCCAATTTTTCTTGCAGGACCTGGCGTGCGTCTTCGGGTGAGAGGGAACCCACATTGATGCCGTGGACAGTGGTGTTGGCCGGGGTTTGCGAGCCGAGGTAGACGGCGCCGCCGGCGTAGACGCCTGCTGCTACAACGACCAAGGATCCGGCGATGATCCAGCCGCGGCGTGACTTGCGTTTCGCGCCGCGGCTGTGACCGCGTACTTCTTGACTATCCAAAACCAGGTGTTCTCTTCCATCGGGGCACGCCTACGTACCGTGAATTAGGGGGTGGCGCAGTATGCAGTGGCTGCACCGCCTTCTGAAGCATACCGGGGTCCTCCAAACGAAGGAGTAAATGACAGGTGATTAGGGGCAAATTGTTATGAGATTCCCACCAAGTTGGCGATGATGTCCAGTCGCGGCAGGTCAATCCGGGCATCGGCTGCTGCGCGCAGCAGCGGTTTGGCGTTGAACGCGACCCCGAGACCGGCGGCACCGAGCATGTCCAGGTCGTTGGCCCCGTCACCGGCTGCAATGGTGTGTTCCATCTCGATGCCCAGCTCCGCGGCCCAGGTGCGCAACATCACTTCCTTGAAGGCCCGGTCCACCACCGTTCCATTCACTAACCCGGTGAGGCGTCCTGCGGCGATGTCCAGGTCGTTGGCCCGGGCGAAGTCCAGGTCCAACTCGGCGGCCAACGGACCAAGAACCTGGGCGAAGCCGCCGGAGACCACCGCGACATGGTGGCCCGCGGCCTTGAACGCGGCGACCAGCTCCGCGGCGCCATCGGAGAGCTCCAGTGTCCCGCGCACCGCGTCGATCACCTCGGTGCCAAGACCGGCCAGCACCTGCACGCGCGAATGCAGGGACTGCGCAAAATCGATCTCGCCGCGCATTGCCGACTCCGTGACGGCTGCGACCTCCGCCTCGCGTCCGGCGTGGGCGGCGAGCAACTCGATGACTTCCTGCTTGATCAGCGTCGAATCCACGTCCATCACCAGCAGCAGCTTCTTGGCACGCACCAGCTCTGCGGGAACCACGGCAATGGCCGCACCGTAAAGCTCCGGATCGGTGGAGGCCGCCAGCCGGTCATCCAAGGGGTTTGTCAGGGCACGAAGCTGGCGCACGGTGCCGCTGACCTCCCAGCGCGCCCCGGTGCGTCCCGGTCCGCCGAAGAAAGACTCGGAAATCACCTCGTGGCCGGCGGCGGCCAGGGTACTGCGCAGGCCGGCCGGTTCGGTGCAGGAACTGGCAGCGGAATAGAACACGATGAAGGCGGTGGATTGCATTCCCCCATTCTCCCGCCGTACGGAGCGCTGGCCCAAAACGGTATCCTTTGTTGCGCCCCGCCGAAGCCCCGCGGCATCGACTGCGGCTGCATGGTTTCTGCTGCCAATCAGGCACCATGGGCGGCGCGGCGCGGTACCAACCGGTGACCGGTTGGGTCAAAACCGGGAAACTGCCCTAGTGTTTTACCCATGAATGAAGTGCTGGGCCTGGCCGACGTCTCCGTGGTACGCGGACGCAAAGACTTACTAACCGATATCAACTGGACGGTTAAGGAGGGCGAGCGTTGGGTGGTGCTGGGGCCCAACGGTGCCGGAAAAACCACGCTGCTGCAGATTGCCGGGGCGCGCATGCACCCCACCCGCGGTGTTGCAGGCGTGCTGGACGAGGTACTTGGAGCCGTCGATGTCTTCGAGCTGCGCCCACGTATCGGGCTGTCCTCGGCGGCCCTTGCCAGCCACATCCCCGAACACGAGAGCGTGCTCAACGTCGTGCTCACCGCGTCCTACGGGATGACCGGGCGCTGGCGCGAGGCCTACGAGAAGCTCGACGAGCGCCGCGCCTTCTCCCTGCTCCACGACTGGGGCATGTCCACGATGATCAACCGCCCCTTTTCCACCCTCTCCGAGGGCGAGCGCAAGCGAGTGCAGATCGCCCGGGCACTGATGACGGATCCCGAGCTGTTGCTCCTTGACGAACCGGGAGCCGGGCTTGACCTTGCCGGCCGCGAGGACCTGGTCTCGCGCTTGAGCGAACTCGCCGACGACGACGAGGCCCCGGCGATGGTGCTGGTCACCCACCACCTCGAAGAGGTCCCCCCGGGATTCACCCACGTGCTGCTGATGCGTGAGGGCCAGGTGGTTGCCGCCGGTCCCATCGCCTCGACGCTGACCGAGGAGAACCTCTCGGAAACCTTCAACATGGCCCTGAGCCTGCGATCCGAGTCCGGACGCTTCAGCGCCGTTGCCAAGCGCTAACACCGATTGCTTGAACGTCCATGTGCCGCGCCCCGTCTTCAGGGGCGCGGCACATGGACGTAAGGGCCAGGACCAACTATTGAAGGACCGGTAACCTCCCGTGGACTTGTGGCGCGACATCATCATCTTTTTCGCGGGTCTCTGGGCCGGAACCATCAACACGATCGTTGGCTCCGGGACCCTGGTCACCTTCCCGGTGCTGGTGGCGCTGGGCTTCGCACCGGTCAACGCCGTTGTCTCAAACGCCATGGGACTGGTGGCCGGGGGATTCTCCGGCGCGTGGGGATACCGCCGCGAGGCCGCCAGCGTCTACAAGACGATGCTCAAGCTCGTGCCCGTCTCCCTGGTCGGCGGCCTGATCGGCGCCTGGCTGCTGCTGCACCTTCCGGACACGGTCTTCGGCTACGTGGCCCCGGTGCTGATCGTGCTGGCGTTGGGGCTGGTGATCTTCCAGCCAAGGCTCTCTGCCTGGGCCAAGTCGCGCCAGGCAACAAGTGTCGGAACAGACCCCGCGGACGCGGACAACGCCCCGATACCCATGGTGCTCTACATCCTGGTGTTTCTCATCGGGATTTACGGCGGCTACTTCACCGCGGCACAGGGAATCTTGCTGATGAGCGTGTTCGGGATCTTCCTGCACGCCTCGCTGCAGCAATCCAACGCCATCAAGGTGGTGCTCTCCCTGGCGGTGAACCTGGTGGCTGCGATCTCCTACCTGATCTTCGCCCCCGAACGCATCCACTGGCCGGTGGTGGTGCTCATTGCCGTGGGTTCGCTCATCGGCGGATTCATCGGCGCCAAGGTCGGGCGCAAGCTCTCCCCGGGCTGGCTGCGCGCGGTCATCGTGATCCTGGGCCTGGTTGCTTTGGCCAACATGGTCGCCAAGCTCTTCACCGGATCATGACGTCGACGGGTTCGGGGTCCTCCGCGCTGCGCGCCCTGGCCGGTCCCGGGCTGGGGGAGCGGCTCGTCTTCCTGGAATCGGGCGATGATCCACGGGTGCGCGACTACGTGGGCCTATCCGATGCCGCGTTGCGCCAGCAGGGGGACCCGGCCAACGGGCGATACATCGCCGAAGGCGCCAAGGTGATCAGCCGCGCCCTGGCCGCCGGGCATTCCCCTCGTTCCTTCTTCATGGCTTCCAAGCGCCTGGCGGGGCTTTTCGATGTCCTGGTCGCCCATCCCGGAGTTCCGGTCTTCGTGGGCGAGGACGCGGTGCTCGAGGCCGTCACCGGGTTTCACCTACACCGCGGCGCCCTGGCAGCCATGGATCGGCCGGCACCGGTGGTGCTGGAGGACGTACTGCGCGATGCAAAACGCATCGCAGTGCTCGAGGACATGGTGGACCACACCAACCTCGGGGCGATCTTCCGCTCCGCGGCCGCGCTGGGCATCGATGCGGTGCTGCTGAGCCCGCGCTGCGCAGATCCGCTGTACCGACGCAGCGTGCGGGTGAGCATGGGTGCTGTTTTCCAGGTCCCGTGGGTGCGGCTGGATTCCTGGCCGGAGGATCTTCACGCGCTGGACGCCGCCGGGTTCCAGACCGTGGCGATGGAGCTGACAGATCAGGCGCAGGATATCGACGAGGTTGCCGCCCTGGAGATCCCCAAGCTCGCCTTGGTGCTGGGCACCGAGGGCGCGGGCGTGAGCGACGCGGTGCTGGAGAAGGTCGCAAGGCACGCGATGATCCCGATGACCCCGGGGATGGACTCGCTCAACGTGGCGGCAGCCGCGGCGCTCGCCTTCTGGGAGCTGCGCCGCCGGAATCCCTGAGCTGGCCACACGGCTGTCACGGAGCTTGAATTGTGGATTCCCTCGCCCGTTCCGTTAGACTGGAACGTCGGCTTCGTGATCCCACGAGCCGGTTTTGCACATGTTGTTGCTGGCAAAATCCAGTGACGTGAACAAAGGTTTTTCCATGAAGGCTGATATCCACCCGCAGTACAACACGATCGTGTTCAACGACCTCGCCTCGGGCGAGAAGTTCTTGACCCGTTCGACCGCGAAGTCCAAGAAGACCATCGAGTGGGAAGACGGCAACACCTACCCGGTCATCGATGTTGAAATCTCGGCTGCTTCGCACCCGTTCTACACCGGCAAGCAGCGCATCATGGACTCGGCCGGCCGTGTCGAGCGCTTCAACCAGCGTTTCAAGGGCTTCGGCGCCAAGAAGTAATTCTTCGCCGCCCTTTGCACACGGGACCTTCCGTTTTGGAGGGTCCCGTTGCTGTTTAAGCTCTCTTCGCATACTTGCGAGGATCAAGCCCGATGGCGGGTGTCCTGCTCGGAGACTAGGATGGAGCCCATGACAAACGGCTATACGCATCATGGGGAATACAAGGTCATCGGCGGAAAGCTGGTCGTCGTCGACCTGGTGGTGGACAACGGGGTGATCACCGGGGCCTCGGTGAACGGGGACTTCTTCCTGGAACCCGACGATGCCCTGGGTGACCTGAATGCCGCGCTCATCGGGCTGCCTCAGAACGTCGAGCACGCGGTGATTCGCGATGCCGTCATCAATAACTTGCGCGAAGGCGCGGTGATGTTCGGCTTTGATGCCGACGCCGTGGCACGGGTGGTCCGCCGGGCCTTGGGCCATGCCACGTCCTGGGCCGACCACTCCTGGGAAGTCATCGGCCCTTCTTCCTTGCCCATCGCCCAGAACGTGGCCCTTGATGAGGTCATGGCCCGGCAAGTCGCTGCGGGAACCCGCGGTCCGACGCTGCGCTTCTGGGACTGGAACGACTCCGGGGTGGTCATTGGATCCTTCCAGTCGGTGCGCAACGAGATCGACGCGCAGGCCGCGGCCGAACAAGGCAGCCAGGTCGTGCGGCGCATCAGCGGAGGAGGCGCGATGTTCATGGAGGCAGGAAACTGCATCACATACTCGCTGTACCTTCCCGCATCGCTGGTCGACGGGATGAGCTTCGCCGATTCCTACCCGTTCCTGGACGCTTGGGTCATGGAAGCCCTGGGCTCCATCGGGGTCAAGGCACACTACAAACCGCTGAACGACATCGCCACCGAGGCCGGGAAGATCGGCGGAGCCGCGCAGAAGCGCCTGGCAGGCGGGGTGGTGCTGCACCACGTGACCATGAGCTACGACATCGACGCGGAAAAGATGCTGCAGGTGCTTCGCATCGGCCGGGAAAAGATCTCCGACAAGGGAATCGCCTCGGCCGTGAAACGCGTTGACCCGCTCAAGAGCCAGGCCAAAATGGGCCGGGACGAAATCATCGAACGCATGGCCCAGACCTTCACCCGTCGATACGGCGCCACCGGGCGCGAGCTCGATACCGAAACGCTCAACACGGCCCGCGAGCTGGCTGAGACGAAGTTCACCACCGACGCCTGGACAGCCCGCGTACCCTAACGAGAGTGGACCACATTGCGGTCCAAGGCGCGGAAGGACGAAGAAGGCCTCCCGGACATCGCTGTTCGGGAGGCCTTCTTGGCTACGCGGTGGTGCCGGAACTAGCCGCGGTAGGTGACCAGCTTGCGGTTGACGAACTCCTCCATGCCGTACTTGCCCAATTCGCGTCCAACGCCCGAGCGCTTGACCCCGCCGAAGGGAAGCTCTGCGGCGGTGCCACTTGTCTGGTTGATCGAGACCATCCCGACCTCCAGTTTCTCGGCGATGTCCCGTGCACGGTCCATGTCCTCACTCTGGATTGAGGCGCCGAGTCCGTACGCCGAGCTGTTGGCCAGGGCCACTGCCTCCTCGTCGCCGGATACCTTGTAGAGCACCGCGACAGGTCCGAAGAGTTCCTCGGAGTAGGCGCGCATGTCCTGGGTGACATCGGCCAGCACCGTCGGGGCGAAGAACGAGCCCTCGCCCTCCAGCGCGGTTCCACCAGCGAGAACGGTGGCGCCCTTGTCGATGGCGTCCTTCACCTGCGCGGCGAGTCCCTCGCGCGCCGCGGCCGATGAGAGCGGTCCCATGAAGGTCTCCGGCGCCGCCGGGTCTCCGACCTTGATTCCTGCGACGGCGCCGGTGAAGGAGTCAACGAACTCGTCGTAGACTGCCTCGTCGATAATGATGCGCTTGGCTGCGTTGCAGGCCTGGCCGGTGTTGGAAAAGCGGCCGAACATCGCCTGCTTGGCTGCGCGCTTGATGTTGGCGTTATCCAGCACCAGGAACGGGTCCGAGCCGCCGAGCTCGAGCACGACCTTCTTCAGGTTGCGCCCGGCGACCTCGGCCACCGCGGAACCTGCGCGTTCCGAACCGGTGAGCGATACGCCTTGGATGCGGGGATCGGCAATGATCTCCGCGGCCTGGTCGTTGGTGGCGAAGATGTTCACATAGGCGCCGTCGGGGGCGCCGGCGTCGGTGAAGATGGCCTCCATGGCCAGGGCCGACTCCGGGCACTGCGGGGCGTGCTTGAGCAGGATCGTGTTGCCGTTCATCAGGTTTGGCGCGGCAAACCGGGCGACCTGGTAGTACGGGAAGTTCCACGGCATGATGCCCAGCAGCACACCCACCCCTTCCTTGCGCACCAGCGCGGTGCCGCCGGAGGCCACCTCGAGTTCTTCATCGGCCAAGAACTTCTCGCCGTTTGCGGCGTAGTACCTGTAGATGGAGACAGTGATGTCGATTTCCTTGCCGGACTGGACAATCGGCTTGCCCATTTCACGGGTGATGATTCCCGCCAGCTCGTCGCGGTGCTCCTGGTAAAGGTCCGCTACGCGGTTCAGCAGCGCGGCGCGCTCAGTGATTTCCGAGGTGTGCCAGGTGCCGAATGCGGTGTCGGAACGATTCAACGCCGAGGCGATATCCGCGTCGGTGGCCGTGGGGTAGGTGGCTTCGACGATACCTGTCGTCGGGTTGGTGACTGCGTAAACACTCATGGGGATCTCCTTCGAGCTGTGGAACAAGGATACTGGCAACCGTAATTCATCAGCGCCACCGATGACCAACCGCGCCGTTTAAAAACCGGCGCAAGCCCGGGGGCGCGAGGTTGCAGCCGTCGGGTGCAAGACCTGGTGTTTATAACATTGAGACCTCGCTACCACGCACGCCGGACGGGATCCACCCGCAGGCTCTCGTGCGGTGGTCGGCCTTCACCATCAGATCGATGGTGGAGGCCAGCGATCCGTAGATCATCGGGGTCCTGGGGGAAATACCTTCCGCGGGGCGTGCCCAAGGCGACGAAGGCCCGGCCTTGCGGACCGATGGCCAAGGGGCGGATGCTTCCTCACGTGGTGTCCGCGGAAGGAAACATCTGCCCCTTGGCGTGTTGGAGTTGTTGGTGCCGTGGAACCTAGCGCGAGGCGAGTTCCTGGGCGGCCAGCGAGCGTTCCAGTGCATCGCGTTGCTCCGCGAGGATCCGGCGCAGTGCGCGCGGTGCCTTCGGGTGGCCGTTGAGCCAGCTCTCCAGTTGGGCCATCACCGGGTGGGTACCGTCATCGACACGGTCCTGGGATCCCGGGAAGAGTCCGCTGATCACGCGGGTGGCCATGCCGATGCTCATGGAGGACCAGATTTGCTCAAGTGCGGGCCAGTAAGCACCGTAGTGGACATCGAGCAGCTCGTGGGTGCCCAGCAGGAACCCGGCGGCGGTGGCGGAGATCGCCTCGTTGGACAGGGCTGATCCATCGGCGTGGTGTCCGGAAAGCACCGCGTTGAATGCACTTTCCTTCACCTGGGCCTCGGGGCGTGCGGCAAGGGCGAGCAGGCGGCCGGCGGTGGAGACCGCCGAGGGCTGAGCCGCGGCGTCGGCTTCCAACTTGGCCAGGGCGTTATCGTCCAGTTCGCCGGTGGCTGCCTTGGCCGCCCACAGTGCCCAGCGCAGTTCCTCGTCAAGCTCCAGGCCCGCGAACCGGTTCTCCCCGGCCAGCAGGGAGTCAACGATGTCCCCCGCGACCCCGCCGCGTGCCAGCACGGCCAGGGCTCGCGCGGCAGCGATCTGAGCGTCGCTTCCCGGCTCTGCGCGCTCGAGCCAACCGGTAATGGAATCTGCCAGTGCTTGGCGCTGGACCCTGCGTTGGCCCGGCGGCAGGTACTGGGTGATGGCAGTGTTTCCCTGGGCGAGGACCTGGGCGAAGACCGAGACCTCGGTCAGGGAACCGGCGTGCGCGCGTACCGCCAGCAGGAATTCCGGTGCCGGAAGCCGGGCATCGCGCACCATGTTCCACAGGGCGGCCCAGCAGGTGGCGCGGGCCAGCGGGTCACCAAGGGTGCCCAGGTGGCCCAGCAACGTCGCCAGGGAATCCTCGTCGAAGTCCACCATGGCGTAGGTGTCATCCCCGTCGTTGGGGAGGATCAAATCCGGGCGTGGCCGGCCGGTGAGGAAGGGCAGGTCGATGCCGGCGCCGGTGAGTTCCACGCGGTGGATGGAGGTGCGGGTGAGGGTTCCGTCGAGGATGTCGAACAGGCCCACGTTGAGCACGTGCGGGTGCCTGATGTCCGCACCGGTGATGGGGTCGGTGCCGGACTGGGTGAGCCTGGCCGCGGTGATTGCGCCATTGGCCAGTTGGAGCTCCACGCCCAGGCGCGGCACCCCTGCGGTCTTGAGCCACGCGTCGGACCAGGAACCCATGTCGCGGCCCGAGGCCTCGCCCAGGGCGATGAGGAAGTCGGTGAGCGTGGTGTTGGCAAATTCATGGGCACGGAAGTAGCTGCGGGCGGCATTGCGGAAGGCCTCTGCCCCCACGTAGGCTGCTAGCTGCTTGAGCACCGAGGCGCCCTTGGCATAGGTGATCCCGTCGAAGTTCTGCTTTGCCGCCTCGAGATCGGTGATGTCCGCGACGATCGGGTGCGTCGAGGGCAGCTGGTCGGCCACGTAGGCCCACCCCTTGCGGCGGTTGGCGAAGGTGGTCCACGCGGTGGTGAACTCCGTGGCGTCGGCGTTGGCCAGGGTGCCGATGTAGTCCGCGAAGGACTCCTTGAGCCACAGGTCATCCCACCAGGACATGGTGACCAGGTCGCCGAACCACATGTGCACCATCTCGTGCATCAAGGTGTTGGACCGCTGCTCGTACTGCGCCTCGGTGGCCCGGGAGGTGAACACGTAGGACTCGGTGAACGTGACCAGCCCGGGGTTCTCCATGGCGCCGAGGTTGTATTCGGGAACGAATGCCGAATCGTACTTGCCCCACGGGTAGGGGTAGTCGAAGAGTTCGTGGAAGAAATCCAGCCCGGTCTTGGTCAGGTCCAGGATGTTTTGCGCATCGAAGTGCTCGGCGAGGGAGACACGGCAGGTCGCGTTCAGGTCAATCACCAGCTCGGTCCCGTCGGGGCGGGTGTAGCTGTAGGAATCGGTCGCCACGAAGTAGGGGCCCGCCAACACCGTGGTGATGTAGGTGGAGATCGGCAAGGTCGTCGCGAAGTGCGTCGTCGCCGTGCCGTCCCCGTGATCCTCGAGGCGGGCGGCGGCTTGGTTCGAACCAACGTGCCATTGGCTCGGTGCGCGCACGATGAAGGTGAACGGCGCCTTCAAATCGGGCTGTTCGAAGTTCGCATAGACGCGGCGGGCGTCGGCCGGTTCGAACTGGGTGTAGCAGTAGGTCTCCCCGTCGGCCGGATCCACGTAACGGTGCAGGCCCTCGCCGCTGCGCGAATACTTCGCATGCCCGTCGATGACCACGGAGTTCACGGCGTCATTTCCCTGGCCCAGGCCGTCAAGGTAGATGCGCGAGCCGTCGACGGCTTGCGCCAGGTCCACGGCAGCCCCGTTGAGGGTGATCGACTCGACCGATTCGTGGATGAAGTCCAGGAACGTGCCGCTGGTGCCGTGGGCCACGACGTCCAAGGTGGTCTTGGAGCGGTACCCGGTGACCGTCGGGTCCTGCGCCTGGCTTAGGTCCAGTTCAACCTTGTAGGCGAGCACCCTGAGGGTTTGTGCGCGCCAAGCTGCTTCGTCGCGGGAGAGGTTTTCGTTCGGGCCTGAGATTCTTCGCATGTGATCCACCAGACCATTCAAACATGAAACGAGCGTTTGAGAGTCTCGGAGGAGGAATGTGGCCCGAGGCTGTGGCCCGACCGGCGATCCGGGCCCGGCACCAAGTCCGTGGTACCGCCATTGGCCCCTGCACGAGAGGGCAGTGGCGGCACCACGGCAGGTGCTGTGATCAGTGCACGTCAGGCTCTGCGGTGATCGCCCCCTGCAGGTTCCGGCGCGGTCAGCTGACCTGCATCTGCATGGGGGTGGCTGCGTTCGAGGCTGGAGCCTTCAACATCGACATCCGGCATGATGCGGTCCAGCCACTTGGGCAGCCACCACGCGGCGTTGCCCGCAAGGTGCATGAGAGCCGGGATCAACAGCATGCGCACCACGAACGCGTCGACCAGCACGCCGAAGGCCAGCGCGAACCCGATGGGACGGATCATGGAACTGTCCGAGAACACGAAGCCTCCGAAGACGGAGATCATGATGATCGCCGCTGCGGAGACCACTGCGCGTCCGGCCCGCACACCCTTGATCACGGCCAGGCGTGCCGGTGCTCCGTGCACGAAGGATTCGCGCATTCCCGAGCCAAGGAACAGCTGGTAATCCATCGCCAAGCCAAACAGGATTCCCACCAGCAGCGTGGGCAGGAAGTTCAGGATGGGACCGGGGCTTTCCACGCCAAAGACCGCCGGCAGCCAACCCCACTGGTAGATCGCCACGACCCCACCCAACGCGGCGAAGTAGGACAGGATGAAGCCCAGCGTCGCAATGACCGGGACGAAGATGGACCGGAAGACCAGCAGCAGGATCAGCATCGAGAGCCCGACGACCACGCCGAGATACACCGGAAGTGCCTGCGCAAGCTTCTCGGAAATATCCACGTTGCCGCTGGCCGACCCGGCGACCCCGAGGTCATAAGTGCCCTCGAGGGGCGAGAGCTCACGTAGGTCATGGACGAGGTTCTCGGTCGAAATGCTCGTTGGCCCCTCGGCCGGAATGACCTGGAACGCAGCAACAGTGCGGTCCTTCGAGGTGCCTGCCGGGGCGACGGCAAGGACATCCTGTTGGTCGAATAGCGCCTTGGCGATCCGTGCTTGGTCGGCAAGCGCCTCGTCCTCGCTCGGGCTTCCGGGCAGGTCCGCCACGACCAGCAGCGGGCCATTCACTCCTTCGCCGAAGCGCTCCGAGATCGTCGTGTAGGCCCGGTATTCGGTGGTGTCGGAGGCCTCAGAGGAGCCATCGGGAAGGTTCAGGCGAAGATCCAGGGCCGGGGTGGCGATCACCAGCAACACCAGGACCGCGGCAAAGGCGGTGGCGATGGCTCCCTTGGTGGACATCGGCTTGAGCGTTGAACCCTTGGCATGCCGGGGCTCGGTGCCTTTACCGGTTCCCGGCATGCCAAGGGCCCGGGAACGTTCCTTGCGGCTGAGAATCTTGGTGCCCACCAGCGACAACAAGGCCGGAGTCAGCGTGATGGCAACGAGCACCGCGATCAAGACGCTTCCCGCACCGACGCTGCCCATCAGTCCCAGGAACGGGATCCCGGTGACATTCAGTGCCAGCAGCGCGATGAAGACCGTGGCGCCGGCAAAGACCACGGCATTGCCGGAGGTCCCGTTGGCCAGGGCGATGGATTCGCGCACACCCAGGCCTTCCTTGAGCTGGTGCCGGTGTCGGTTGATGATGAACAGGGAGTAGTCAATGCCCACGGCCAAGCCGAGCATCACGCCAAGGACCGGGGTCACCGAGGTCATTTCCAGCATGCTGGAAAGGGAGAGTGCGCCAAGTGCGCCGATTCCCACGCCCAGCAAGGCGGTGAGCAGCGGCAGGCCCGCACCGATGAAGGTCCCCAGCATCAGCACCAGGACGACCCCGGCGACAACCAGGCCGATGACTTCGCCGGGACCGAGAATGCTAGGGATGCCTTGGGAGACCTCCGAGGAGAAGTCGATTTGCACACCGTCGACGGGGTTCTGCGCATAGAGCGCGACGAGCGCGTCCTTGGTTTCCTGGCTGACGTTCATTTGCGCCTCGGTGAAGATCACCGTGGTGACCGCCGCGGTATCGTCCTTCGAGACCGTGCGGATCTCAGCGGCCATCTCCAGCAGCGAGGCACCCTGTTCGAGCTTGGCGGTTTGCTCCTTGAGCTCCGCACGCTTTGATTCAAGGTCCGCTCGTTGGCTCTTGAGTTCCTTGCGGCCCGCATCGAGCTGTTGGGCCTGGGCGCCGAGCTGCGCCTTGGCCTTCTCATAGGCACCGGCACTGCGGGCTTGGGCAATCGCTGCGTCGAGTTTTGCCTCACCCACATCCAGTTCTTCCCCGGCGGCGTCCAAGGACGAGAAGCCGGCGTCGATCCTTGCGTTCCCCTGCGATAGCTGGTCGCGCCCCTCGGTGATCGCGGCGGACTGCTCGGAGCGCTGCTGCTGCGTGGCAAAGGGATCGATGACGTCCTGCACGCCGTCGATCGACCCTGCCTTGGCCGCCAGCGCGGCGAGTGCTTCCTCCTGGGTCGAGGAGAACGGATTATCCCCGGTGGTTTGGGCAACAATGCTCCCGGTGCCTCCGGAAGCGGAGGGGAACTCCGTGGCGAGGCGGTCGGTCACCTCGGCCGTGGGGGTTCCTGGAATGGTGATGTTGCTCGACAGCGTTCCTGCGCCCACTGCGAAGGCCACCGCAGCGAGCAGCAGGACCGCGAACCATGCGGCAATGATTTTTCGTGCATGGCGCGCTGATCCGCGTCCAAGACGATAGAGGAATTCGGCCATGGTGTCCTTCAAGTTGACGAGGGGAAATGATGGAGCCGGCGGACAGGCACTTTCCTAGCCTGCTAAGGGGAATGTCACCCGGGTGCCCGTTCGGGTGTTCCAGGCGGGCCGGTTTGGTGCTGGATGTTCGCTTCTCGGAGCGCCGGAAGGGCTGGAGAGGCGGAGGCAGGGAGCCGGAACCGGGAGCCGTGGAAATGGACAGGTTGCGCTGCACGCATTCCGGTGCCCGGCCACCAAGAGGGGTGCCGCGGCAGCCCTCGACCGGAGGTGCCGGGGAGCAACGGACATGCGTTGGGCGGCCCGCGAAACTGTTCGGGGCCGATCGAGGGTGTGCAAGGAAAACAAGTTCACGAACTTACACTATGTGCATGTTTGCATTCGGTGCAAGTTGAATGGTCACGACGCGGTGGCACCACCGACCGGACGTGGTCAAGCTCCGTTTGGATCGGTCCGTCGTTGCGCCTACCAGGGGGAGGGTTCGTAGTCCTTCAGGAAGCAGCCGTAAAGGTCGATGCCGCGTTCCCCGTCGACGATCGGTTGGTAGACCCGGGCCGCGCCGTCAATGAGGTCAAGCGGCGCGTGCCAGCCTTCGGCGACCATGCGGACCTTGGAATCGTGCGGCCGTTCGTCGGTGATCCATCCGGTGTCCACCGCGGACATCAAGATCCGGTCGGTGGTGAGCATTTCCTCGGCGCTGGTGCGCGTGAGCATGTTCAGCGAGGCTTTAGCCATGTTCGTGTGGGGATGCCCAGCGCCCTTGTATCGGCGGGAGAACTGGCCCTCCATGGCAGAGACGTTCACGATGTACTTGCGGTGCGCTTGACTGGCCGCAAGCGCCGGGCGCAGCCGCGAGGCCAACAGGAACGGGGCGGTGACGTTGCACAACTGGACCTCGAGCATTTCCAGCGCATCCACGTTGCCCAGGATCTGCGTCCACGAGTTCTCCGTGACGACATCGGGAACCATGCCGCCGGCGTCGATCGCGGTGCCGGAGGCAATGCGCTCAAGGGTCGCCGAACCGGCCTTCATCGCCAGGTCGGCCACGGACTGGGCATCGTAATTGGTTTCGGTAGCCGGGACCAGCAAGGTGGAATCCTCGAGGCGGAACGCGCTGGCAAGGGCTCGAGGGTGCTCGGACGGGGGACTGGTCTGGCCCCAGACTTCGGGGCCTCCGTGGGCGAATTCAAGTTCGGAGGCCAGCGGCTGGTTCTCGGATTCGATCAGGTGCAGGTAGGAGTTCGAGGTGCGGCGCACCGTCTGCGCGGCATTGTTGATCAGGATGTCCAGCGGGCCCTCGGCGGCAACCCTGTCGGCCAAGGAGATGACCTGGGAGGGGTCGCGCAGGTCGATACCCACGATGCGCAAACGGTGGATCCAGTCGGCGGAGTCTTCCAGGGCGGTAAAGCGGCGGGCGGCATCGCGAGGGAAACGGGTGGTGATCGTGGTGTGGGCGCCGTCGCGCAACAGACGCAAGGCAATGTGCATGCCGATCTTGGCACGTCCGCCGGTGAGCAGGGCGCGTTTGCCGGACAGGTCGGTGCGGGCATCGCGGCGATCGCGCCCCGCCGCCGCGCATTCGGGGCACAGGTAATGGTGGAAGGCATCGACTGTGGTGTATCGCTGCTTGCAGATGTAGCAGCCGCGAGGCTTGATGTACTCCCCGGCGGTATGCGCCTCCGTGGGCGTGCTGAGGTCAAGACCGAGGGTCTCGTCATCGAGACGCTGCGGGGATCCTGTGGCGGTGCGTTCAACCACGGCCCGGTCCGCGGCGTTGATCGCCGAACGCTTCTCATTCTTGCGGTGGCGCTTTGCGGACTTGAACATCTTGCCCGTTGCCCGGCGTACCGCAACGTGGCGCTCGTCCTTGGGTTCGAGCTGGTGCACCAGACCCAGCACCTTGATGGCGGCCTCGAGTTCGGCAGCGGTAAATGGGTCGTCGGTGCCAGCCTGGTGGGCCTGCGAAAAATTCTCAGTCATGTCGCCCTCAAGTC
Source organism: Paeniglutamicibacter antarcticus (assembly GCF_039544305.1). Classification (NCBI taxonomy): domain Bacteria; kingdom Bacillati; phylum Actinomycetota; class Actinomycetes; order Micrococcales; family Micrococcaceae; genus Paeniglutamicibacter; species Paeniglutamicibacter antarcticus. Next base: position 54,511 of record NZ_BAABLK010000093.1, on the reverse strand, counting down.
TACCGGCCGATCCATGCGGCTAAGGCACCGGTTCACGGCCGCTGGCCCTACGTCGATGCGCGCGGGCCGACGACCTGACAGTCCGGCCAGCCCCAGCGGAGACCCTCGAGGGCCGTCGCGCATTCGTATGCGCGCACGACACAGGGGCTTGGCCCAAGCAATCATGGACACGGCAGTTTTCTGGGCAGGGATCAAGGGCAGCCGTACAGGGCAAGATACCCGGGTGCTTGCTTGGCGCCCTGGGATCTGGTTCGTAGTGAGGTGCCCGCAGGCCAACTTCAAGCGGGAAACCGAGGAAACATCCGGAGATTATGGAGGACCACCCGGCCCATTGGTGGCTATCGATCCACCTACGGGCGGCCTTCTGGCCCCCGTGGACACGTTTACGTCCGGTTCAGGAGCGGGGATCCGCGGTGCCACAGCCAAGGACAGGCACGTGGAAGCCAGGCTTTGTTGAATCAGAGGAGCCAGGCGCCATGACGCCGACGTGCTTCCCCTCGCCGTGCGGAACCGAGGATCAAGCCGACCGCCAAGAAGATGGCCCCGACCGCAAAGAGCCCGACGTACATCCGCAATTGGTATGGGCCGCTCCCAAAATCGCTAAAGGGGTGAGGGCCCGCGGTGACCCAGGCGGTGCGCTCGGGGTCCGCGTGGATGAACAGATACAGGGCCAAGGGGCTCAACATCAGTAGAAGGCCCCAGCCAGAAAAGATTCCTGCTGCAAAACCGCGACTCTTGCGCATTCGTGGTCCTCCCGATCGTGTCAGCTCATTCAACCACGCAAACGCGAGCAATCAACGGTATCCATGGTCTGTGACAAGGGATGAAGCAGCCGGACGGGGATGAGATCCGATCGGGGTGCGTTAAAAGGCCGTGGTGGGTGCGATTAACCGTACCCACCACATCTTGCCGGCCCATGCGTGATCAAGGCCGAAGCGGCCTCCACCAGGGCTAGGCCTCGTTCTTGGCCTTCAATGCCGCCAAGCGGGCCTCGATGTCCGACCCCGCCGGAGCTTCTTCGATCTCCGGGGCAGCGGAGGACTGCTCCAGGATGTTGCTTTCGGACTTCATCGCCGCCAACCGTGCTTCGACCTCGGTTGATTCGCCAAGGTCTTCAAGAGAGGCGAACTGTGCATCCAGCGAGGACGAGGCCAGCTCGGCGGCGCCGCGCACCTTGGCCTCGTCGGCACGGATCTTGGCCTCGAAGCGGCCGATCTCCGAGGTGGGGTCGCTCATGTCCAGGGCCTTGACGGCATCCATCATCTGGCTCTGGGTCTTTGCGTTGCGCGCACGGGCCACCAGTTCATCGCGCTTGGAAACCAACTCCTGGCGCTTGGTCGACATGGTGTTCAGCCCGGTCTTGAGCTGCTCGACGACCTTGCGCTGCGAAATGATGTTCGGTTCGGCGTTGGCAGCCTTCTTCTCGCTGGACATCTGGCGCTGGATGGCCACGGTGGCCAACTTGTTGAACTTCTCCGCGTTCAGCGCATCGCCGGCCGTTGCATACTCCTCGGCCTTGTTCGATGCGGCAAGCGCCTTGGTGCCCCACTGCTTGGCTTCTTCCCCCGCGGTCTTGTGGTCCTCTTCGAGCATGCGCAGGTTCCCGATGGTCTGGGCGACGGCTGTCTCGGCCTTGGCGATGTTCTCGGTGTAGTCGCGAACGTTCTGGTCCAGCATTTTCTGCGGGTCTTCCAGCGCATCCAATGCGGCGTTTGCGTTTGCCCTGCCGATTCCGAACAGGCGAGCGAAAATTGAGTTCTTCTTCATGGGTTGAGCGTTGCCCTTTCGTAAGCCGCGTTGCTTTAACTCTATGGCAATGTCGCGCTACACAGAACCCGGACCAATGGCCCAAGAACGTTTGGGCCCCATCTGCCGGGCTTTTCGGCGGTCGGGTGAGATGAACCCGTCGGCCTTTTTTCGCGCGCGATCCTCCTTATTTCCGGGCCATGGGTCGGGGTCAGCGAACGAGACCTGGCGGGCCCGGACCGTTCCCGGCATCTCCACATCGATGCGTGTGCCTTGTCAGCAAGTAGCAGTGCTGCTTGGGTGGTTCCATGAGACCTCGAAGCGGCAGTGCCATCTGGCCCGTGGTGCACCAGGAACGCATGGCCCTGCTGCAGGATCTAAACGGGCTGGCGCCAACGAAGTGGCAGACGTCCTCGTTATGTGTTGGCTGGGACGTACATCAGGTATTGGCCCACTTAGTTGATGCGGCGTGCACGACACGACTTGGGTTCATCGGCCGGCTGGTTGCCTCGGGGTTCGACTTTGACAAGGACAACGCCACGGGCGTCACCAAGGAACTGCGCGCGGATCCACAGGAAACGCTTGCCGCGTTCGCAGCCGTGCTGGGACGCACGAGCACCCCGCCTGCCCCGCTGGCCACCCGGCTGGTTGAGGCGTTCGTGCACGGGGAGGACATTCGCCGTCCGCTGCTGATCGGCCGCGACTACCGCGCAGCCCACGTTGCCACCGCCTTGGCCCACCACCTCAAGACGGGCACCAAGTTCGGCGGCGGTAGGGAAACGGCCGAAGGCTCGCGCTTGGTGGGCACCGATGACGAATTCAGCCACGGTGCCGGGCAAGAGGTGCGGGGCCCGATGATCGATCTGCTGCTTGCGGTCTCCGGACGTCCGGTGCAGGCCGGGCGACTTACCGGTGAGGGTGTGCCGGGCTTCACCGCACGCATCGCCGCCGGGCCATGACGCATGAGAGCGGGAGCCGAGGCCAGATGGACCTCGCCCCCGCCCTCAATCAGCGATTCCGCGTTTTCGTGCCGGTACTACTTCTTCTACTTTTTCTTCTTGGACCCCTGCTGTGCGGCCTTCTTGGCGGCTTTCTCGCGGGCGATCAGCACCTTTTCATCGACCGGTGTATCAGCGCTGGCGCGCAACCGGCGGTAGTATTCCTGGGCCTCGTCCTGGCGCTTGGATTCGCGGTCATCGGCGATGATGGCCGCGCGCAGGTGCTCGGGACCGTAGCCAAAGGCGTCGACAAGGTCCTGGGCGTGCGGGCGCAGGCGGGCGAGCAGGATGTTGATGTAGCCGGGCAGGGTGCGGGCACGCTGCATCGACAGACGCCCGTTCATCAGGTACCAGCCGAGGTTCTCCTCGATCAGGCAGAGCGCGTAGACATCGCGCAACCAGGTGAGCACGGTGCGGGTTCCGGCGTCGGTTGTCTTTTCCAGTGCGGTGGTGAAGGCTTCCCAGCGCAGCAGCTCGCCGTGCGCGCGGGCCGCGGCGATCAGCGCATTCTGGTTTTCGTTGAACACCGCGGCACCTGCTGCGCGGTCCTTGGGATCGACCCCGCGCATCTCGTCGGCGATCTGGGCGACCATGGTCTTGATGCGGTCGGTGAGCAGGGCGCGCTGGTTCGCGGTTTCCTTGAAGAAGTTCGCGCTCTTGCGCTCGTCCCCGGTGTCGGCAACGAACTGTGCCACCGAGCGAAGCCCGGTGCGGTGCAATGCCACGTTTTCGGCTTGCTTGACGACGTAGCGGGCCATCACCCCGGCGTTGAACTGGCGAAATTCCTGCCCGTAGTCGGTGAGCAGTCGCTTGCCGACCAGCTGGAGCAGCACGTTGTTGTCGCCCTCGAAGGTGACGTAGACATCCAGGTCCGCGCGCAGTGCGGTGAGGCGGTTCTCGCCGATGAAGCCGGCGCCGCCGCAGGCCTCGCGTGCCTCCTGGAGAGTGTCCAGCGCATCCCAGGTGCTCAGCGACTTCAACGCGGCGGCCAGGGTCTCGAGGTCCTGGCGGTCAGCGTCGGTGTCGGTGGCACCGGAAAAGACGCCGTCGAACTTCTCCAGCAGTTCCTCGTGGGCGAATGACGCCGCATAGGTGCGGGCCAGGCGGATGAGCAGCCGGCGCTGGTGGCGCTGGTAGTCCATCAGCGTTTCCTCGACAGTGTCGGAAGTGGCGTTGAATTGGCGGCGCTGGTTGCCGTAGGTGACCGCGATCTGCAGGGCGATCTTCGAGGCGGAGGTTGCCGCGCCGTCCAATGACACCCGGCCCTGAACCAGAGTGCCGAGCATGGTGAAGAAGCGCCGGCCCGGGGAGTGGATGGGCGAGGAGTAGGTGCCGTCGATGGCGACGTCGCCGTAGCGGTTGAGCAGGTTGGTGCGCGCGATGCGCACATCGGTGAAGTGCAGGCGTCCGTTGTCGATGCCGTTGAGCCCGCCCTTGAGCCCGTCGTCCTCGCCCCCGACACCGGGCAGGAAACCGTTCCCGTCGCGGATGTCGACGTAGAAGGCGTGCACGCCGTGGTTCACCCCGGCGGTGATGAGCTGGGCGAATACCACCGCTGCCTTGCCGTGCAGGCCCGCATTGCCCAGGTATTCCTTCCACGCCGCCTTGAAGGGGGTGTTGATGCTGAATTCCTGGGTGTCCGGATCATAGGTGGCGGTGGTGCCGATGGAGGCCACGTCCGAGCCGTGCCCGATTTCTGTCATCGCAAACGCGCCGGGGATCTCCATGTTCATGATGCCCGGCAGCCACTTGTCCTGGTGCTCCTCGGTGCCCAGGTGCAGCACGGCGGAGCCGAAGAGACCCCACTGGACACCGGCCTTGATCTGCAGTGACGGGTCGGCGGTGACCAGTTCCTCGAAGCTGGCAATGGATCCGCCGTGGTTGTCTTCCCCGCCCAGGCGCTTGGGGAATGCACGGTGCACGGCCTTAGCATCAACCAGGTCGTGCAGCTGGGACAGCACGCGTTCGCGGTGCTCGTCCATCGACAGGCCGGGGATGCCACGCACCGCTTCGCTGCCCGAAAGGGCTCGGGCTTGTTTGCGGATGTCGGCCCAGCGACCCAGTAGCTGTTCGCCGAGGGCTGCGACGTCGATTCTCGCCTCGAGGGCTTGGGTGGTGAGTTGTTCAGTAGTCACGGGCGTATCTGCCTTTCGGTGGGGCTTGCCTGTTGGGTGTGCGGGGGGTGGAAGTGGTGCGTACGGCGGGAAAAGAAGCTAGGAGGCGGCCTGCTGGGCCACTCCGTGGGTGAGCCAAGAGGTGATGGACGTGGCGAGCTCCTCGATGCCTGGACGTTCGGCGGTTTCCGGGGCGCGCAGCCAGAGCTCCCCGGCGGCACGCACCATCCCGATGGAGGCGCGCGGCCACAGCTCAAGGGCAGCCGAGGCGCTTTCGCCGGGCTCGATGCCCATGTAGGAGTGCATCCGCGTACGCATCATGGAGGTGAGCTCGTCGAAGAAGTCGTGGAGCACGCCGCTGCCGGACTCGGGGTTCAGCTTGGCCGCGGGGTCGGTGAGCACGTCGGTGTGTGGGTTGGCGGTGACGAAGAAGTAGATGTTCGGTGAGGTGGCGGCCATTTGCAGGTAGGCAAGGACCATTGAGTGCAAGGCGTCGACCTCCCCGTCGGTCTTGCGGGCCGCGCCGATCACCTGGGTGCGGAAGTTGGTGATGATGTACTGGCCCAACGCCTGGCGCAGGCCTTCCTTGTCCCCGAAATACCGGTAGAACACGGACTTGGAGGTGTTGGCCTGCACGGCGATTTCCTCCATGGAGGCTCCTGGGCCCAAACGGTGGATGGTGTGCCGGGCGAGCTTGATCAGTTCCAGCCGGCGTGCGGCGCGGTGGGAATCCCAGCGGGCCGAACGGCCGTCGCCGGTGTTCTCTGCTTCGGTGCCCGGGGTGTCGGGGGCTTGCGGGTTCTTCACGATACCCAGCGTATCAGGTACGCTGGGTATCAGTAACCCACCTCACGTCTGACCCCAGGAGCAGCACAGCATGTCGGAAAAGACCCCAGCCATCCGCCCGGCCGTCATCATCGGCGGCAACCGCATCCCCTTCGCACGTTCCAACGGCGCATATTCCACGGCTAGCAACCAGGATATGCTCACCGCAGCACTGGACGGTCTGATCGCTCGCTTCGGCCTGCAGGGCCAGCGCATCGGGGCCGTGGCAGCAGGTGCGGTACTCAAGCACTCCAAGGACTTCAACCTGGTGCGCGAATGCGTCCTGGGCACCTCGCTTTCGGCACAGACCCCTGCCTACGACGTGCAGATGGCCTGCGCCACCGGCATGGAAGCCATCGGCTCACTGGCCAACAAAATCAAGCTGGGACAGATCGACTCCGGCATCGGAGGTGGCGTAGATACCACCTCCGATGCCCCCATCGCCGTCTCCGAAGGGCTGCGCGAGATGCTCATGGAGCTCAACCGCGCCCGCTCCACCAGTGCAAGGCTCAAGGCGCTGAGCAAGTTCCGCCCGCGGGACTTGGCACCGAACGCACCGGGCACCGGGGAGCCACGCACCGGGTTGTCGATGGGGGACCACCAGGCAATCACCACCAAGGCCTGGAACATCACCCGTGAGGCCCAGGACGAGCTAGCCCTGGCCAGCCACAAGAACCTGGCGGCCGCCTACGACCGTAACTTCTTCGATGACCTGATCACCCCGTTTGCCGGGGTCTCCAAGGACACCAACATGCGTGCGGACTCCACCTTGGAGAAGCTCGCTTCGCTTAAGCCTGCCTTCGGGAAGAACCTTGGCGCCGAGGCGACCATGACCGCGGGAAACTCCACCCCACTGACCGACGGCGCCTCGGCGGTGCTGCTTGGCTCCGAGGAGTACGCCCGGGCCAACGACTTGCCGATGCTGGCGAACTTCGTGGACTTCGAAGCGGCGGCCGTGGACTTCGTGCACGGGGCAGAGGGCCTGCTGATGGCCCCCACCTACGCCGTGGCACGGATCCTTGAGCGCAACAACCTCACCCTTCAGGACTTCGACTTCTACGAGATCCACGAGGCCTTCGCCGGCACCGTGCTCTCCACCCTCGCCGCTTGGGAGGATATGGACTTCTGCAAGAACAAGCTGGGCCTGGATACCGCACTGGGATCCATCGACCGCTCCAAGCTCAACGTGAACGGCTCCTCGTTGGCCGCCGGGCACCCGTTCGCCGCCACCGGCGGACGCATCGTTGCCACGCTGGCGAAGATGCTCCATGAAAAGGGCTCGGGCCGAGGCCTGGTCTCGGTGTGCGCCGCCGGCGGACAAGGCGTCGTGGCGATCGTGGAGGCACGCTAGGCATGGCCGACAAGTACCTGGAACTCGTGAACTTCGGCGTCACCAAGAAGCTCGCCAAGACCCTGGGACTGCCCAGGCCGGCAATCTTGCGCCGCTATGCACCGGGGGCCCCATTGCTGCCGGGTCCCGTGCTGCTGCTCGGCGAGTCCGCCGAGGCCCAAGGGATCGCCGACACCCTGCTGGGCTGGGGGCTTGATGTGCGCCGGCACGTAACCGGGGACACCAAGCTGGGCGGGATCATCCTGCTCCTTGACGAGCTCGGCGCCCCGGGGGAACTTTCCGCACCGATGCTCGCCGCCGGAGATGCGCTGCGCCACCTGGCGCCCGGGGCACGGATTGTCAGCTTCAGTAGGCCGGCTCTGGGAACCGACGCACCGGCAACGGCCGCGGTGCGCCAGGGCATCGACGGTGCCATCCGTTCCCTGGCACGCGAATTGCGCGGCGGGGCAACGGCCAACGGGATAGTGCTCAACCAAGAGGTCACCGCAACCGCACCCTCCGCCGTGGCCGCCCTGCACTTCCTGCTCTCGGGACGAAGTGCATACGTGGACGGCCAGTTCCTCTCCATCGAGACCAGAAAGGGCACGCTGCCGGCAAACTTCGAGAAGCCGCTGGCCGGCAAGGTCGCCGTGGTCACCGGGGCGGCACGCGGCATCGGCGCCGCCATCGCCCACACGTTGCACCGCGACGGCGCAACCGTCGTGGTTGTCGATGTCCCGGCCGCCGGGGACGCTTTGGCCAAGGTGGCCAACCAGGTCGCCGGAACCGCCCTGCAGCTCGATGTCACCCGCGCCGATGCCGGGGCGAAGATCATCGAGCACGCCGTTTCACGCCACGGCAAGCTGGACATCGTGATCCACAACGCCGGGATCACCCGCGACAAGCTGCTGGCCAACATGGACGCGGCACGTTGGGACTCGGTCATCGCCGTAAACCTCGCCTCGCAGCTGGCCATGAACGAGGCCTTCCTTGCCGCGGAGCTGCCAGGCCTGCGGATCGTGTCGCTGGCCTCGACCTCCGGGATCGCGGGGAACCGCGGACAAACCAACTACGCCGCCTCCAAGGGCGGGGTCATCGGCATGGTGCGCGCCTCGGCCTCCGACTTCGCGGCCAACGGCGGCGGGATCAACGCCGTCGCACCGGGATTCATCGAGACCGAGATGACGGCAAGGATCCCGGTTCCCACGCGCGCCGTGGCACGGATGTTGATGCCCTCGCTGATGCAGGGCGGATTGCCCGGCGACGTCGCCGAGGCGATCGGGTTCCTGGCCTCCGACGCGGCGGCGGGGATCAACGGGTCCACCTTGCGGGTGTGCGGACAGTCGATGGTGGGAGCATGAGCCCGCGGCGCACCGAGGTCCTGGACGTCGCACCGTCACTGGGATCGCTCTACGCCAGGGCGGCCGGTGCGCGGGTTCGTGCCATGCTCCCCGGGGCCAATCCCTCAGCCGGAGCGCTTCCTGCCGTTGAGCACCACCTGGAAGTGCTTGAGGTGGATGCGGCACGCCTGGTGGCCTACCAGCGGTTGATGGGCGACACGGTGCGCGATGAGCTGCCCAGCGTGTTCGTGCATGGACTGGCGTTCCCGGTGGCGATGTCGGTGATGGTGCACGAGGACTTCCCGCTGCCGTTGCTGGGCATGGTCCACCTGGCCAACAAGGTCAACCACCACCGGCCCATTTCACCGCGGGCAGTGCTTTCGGTGACCGCCTACGCCACCGAGATGCGCCAACACCGGGCAGGTACGCAGCTCGATATCGTTGCCGAGGTCCGCGAGGGTGCGGAACCGGTGTGGCGGGGGGTCTCGACCTACCTGGCCCGCGGAGTGTGGCTGGCGGGCAAGCCCGATGCTCCGGCCGAGCCACGGGTGCCCTTTGAGGCCCCGATGCGCACTGCGTCGTGGAAGCTCGCTTCCGACACCGGTCGCGCCTACGCTGCGGTGATGGGGGACTACAACCCCATCCACCTCTGGGCGGCCAGCGCCAAGGCGTTGGGCATGAAACGCGCCATCGCCCACGGAATGTACCTGGCCGGGCGTGCGCTGGCAGGTGCCGTGCCGCACGGGGAAGGCTACGACTGGGAAATCGAGTTCGCCACCCCGGTCCTGTTGCCATCAACCGTTGACGTGTCCTTCAAGGAGCACGGCAATAGCACGAGGTTCACCGGGTGGGGCTCACGCAGCAACAAGCCCCACTTCAGCGGCCAGGTCACGGCGAACAGCGACACCGGTACCCAAAGGTAAACCCGGAGCGCTTCGCCTCAAGGACCGGGACCGATGTTGCCGCATGAGCCACCGGCCCGTGCGGCAACACGTGTTTGGGGCCCAGCGGCCTGGGCGGTGCAGGAGCCTGCGGCCCGGGCCTCAGTGTGCAGGGGTGCTCCCGGAGGCCAGCACCGCGCAGCAATCCAACGCCCGTTGGTAGGACATGATCGCCGCATCGGCTGTTTGCTCCCAACCGTGCCCTGCCGCAAAGACGGCGGCCTGGGTGCCCAGGGACAGGCGCAACGCCGGGTTAGTTGCCAAGGTGGCCAGCGCCGCCGCCCACGAAGCCGGTTCGGCTCCGTCAACCAGGATCCCCGTTCGTCCGTCCTGGACCGCGTGCGGCAGCCCGCCGACGCGGTGGGCCAGCACCGGTGTTCCGCAGGCCTGTGCCTCCAAGGCAACCAGGCCGAATGATTCGCTGTAGGAGGGGACGGCAACCACATCGGCGCAGCGGAAGGCCTTCGCCAGGTGCTCGGCGGGCATCGGCAGGGAAAAACGCACCAGGTGCTCAACGCCTTCTGCCTCGACGAGCTTTTGCAGGTTCAGTTCCTTGGCCCCGGAACGGGCGCCGATGACCGACAGCTTCACATCCAGGTCCGGTCGTTCGCGTGCCAGGATGCCCAGGGCGCGCACCAGGATCTGCGGGCCCTTGAGCTTTTGGAGGCGGCCGGCAAAGACAACACGCAATGAACCATCCGGACTCTCGCGTTGCACGCACACCCCGGGGTGGAAGCAGGACAGGTCAACGCCCGGTTCCACGACATCCACGATTTGAGGTTGGGCCCCATAGAGATCCACGAGCTCCTGGACCTCCGCAGGGGTGTTGGCCATAAGCCGGTCCGCCTCACGGCACAAGAGCATCTCCGCGCGGATGCGCGCGGCAGATTCCTCGGTCTGCGCCGAAAGCTTCTTCACCTTGCCCATGGTGTGCATGGTATGCACCAGCGGCACATCCCATACCTTGGCCAGGCGCAGGCCGACCACCCCGGAGAGCCAGTAGTGCGAGTGGATCACCTCGTATGGGGCGAACCCGGTGGCGTAGTCCCTGATTGCCCGCGCCGCATCCTCGAGGTGTTCGGCAAGGTCTTCCTTGCTGAGCTTGCCTGCCGGTCCGGCGGGCACCTCGTGGCAGACTACCCCGGGGGCCATTGCAGTGGCCGAGGACTGCGTTTCGCCGCGGACGAAGACATCGACCTCGATCCCGAGTTCGCCCAGGGCGAGAGCCAGATGCCGGACATAGACGTTCATTCCCCCTGCGTCTCCCGAGCCCGGCTGCTCCAGCGGTGAGGTGTGCAGCGAAATCATCGCGATGCGCTTGGGAAGGATCGTTGGTTCAGTCATCGTTGCTCAGCCACCTACACACGCGAAAAATGGATTCATGCTCGCTGCGGCCGCGGGTTATTCCAACCAGACGGCGGCGAACATCTTCATCCTATGCAACAACGCGTACCAACGCCCCTGTTCCCAGCGTGCGAAGCACTCTGGGACCCCTAAGATGACACCGACGGGTATGACCCTGCTCACAATAGTGCCGCCCTGGGGGCGTTACCGCCCGTTGACGAGGCAAAATCACTGATGAACACGGGGTTTTCGGTGCCAGGAGGAGTCGAATTGATGTGCGCACCGAACCCGTGCTAGAGTCTTATCTCGCCGCGGACAACGGAAACAAAGTTCTTCACGAACTTTGATGTTGTCCAGGACACCAGCGAGGGTGGCGGAATGGTAGACGCGCTAGCTTGAGGTGCTAGTCCACGCAAGTGGGTGGGGGTTCAAGTCCCCTCCTTCGCACAGATCAACCCCCGACCAGACGTAAGTCAGGTCGGGGGTTTTCTCGTACCCGGGTTGCGGCCCAGGATCTGCATCCTGCGCACCCCCGGGGGGCACTCGCGCACGGGGGCGCATGCTCGATAGGGTTAGGTGTACCAGGCCCCGCCACCCGAAGAGAAAAAGGTCCTTCCATGTCAGCCGCCCAGCAGTCTGCGCAGAAGATCAATGCCGAGGACGAGGTCGCAGGGATCTGCCAGGCATTGATCCGCATCGACACCACCAACTACGGCAATAACGAGGGCGCAGGCGAGCGCAAGGCCGCCGAGTACGTCGCCGAGTTGATCCACGAGGTCGGGCTCGAAGCCACGCTCCTGGAATCCGCCCCGGGGCGTGCCAATGTCCTCACGCGCATCGAAGGCACCGACAGGACGCTTCCGGCATTGATCGTGCACGGCCACCTCGACGTGGTCCCCGCGTTCAAGGACGAATGGTCGGTTGACCCCTTCGGCGCCGAGCTGGCGGATGGGATGATCTGGGGCCGCGGGGCAGTGGACATGAAGGACATGGACGCCATGATCCTTGCCGTGCTGCGGCAGATGCAGCGCACCGGAACCCGTCCGCGCCGCGATCTGGTCTTTGCCTTCTTCGCCGACGAGGAAGCCGGGGGAGACTACGGGGCAACCTGGATCGTCGAGAAACACCCCGGGCTCTTCGAAGGCGCGACCGAGGCCATCAGCGAGGTCGGAGGCTTCTCCGCCACCATCGACGGCAAGCGTGCCTACCTGCTCCAGACCGCGGAAAAGGGAATCGCTTGGCTCAAGCTCACCGCCGCAGGACGGGCCGGCCACGGGTCGCAAACCAATGACGAGAACGCCGTCACCCGTCTTGCCGCCGCGATCACCCGCATCGGCGAGCACGACTGGCCGATCTCCTACACCGACACCACCCGGGCCTTCATGGCCGGAGTCTCGGAGATGACCGGGATCGAATTCACCGAGGACAACCCGCAGGTGCTGCTGGCCGAACTGGGCAACGTCGCCCGCTTCGTCGGGGCGACCCTGCAGAACACCGCCAACCCCACGGCGCTGGACGCCGGCTACAAACACAATGTGATTCCCGGCTCCGCCGAGGCGTTGCTGGATGTACGCACGTTGCCGGGCCAGCACGATGCTGTCATGGAAACCCTGCGCATGCTTGCCGGTCCCCACGTCTCGCTCAGCTCGGTGCACCTTGACCGCGCGCTCGAGGTGCCCTTCTCAGGAAACCTCGTCGATTCGATGGTCGCCTCGCTGGGCCGCGAGGATCCCGAAGCCGTGGTGCTTCCCTACATGCTCTCCGGAGGGACGGACAACAAGTCGCTGGCCCGCTTGGGCATCACCGGCTACGGCTTTGCCCCGCTGCGACTTCCGGCGGAACTCGATTTCACCGGCATGTTCCACGGCGTTGACGAGCGGGTGCCGGTGGATTCGCTGAAGTTCGGCACCCGGGTGCTGCATGACCTGCTCACCAACTACTGACCGCGCAACACGCCATTGGAGCCCTGACCGCCATCGGACCCGGTAAAAGATCCAGCAACAGGAAGCGAAGCCAGAACCACGTGAAAAACATCGACCAGGTGCTCGGCACCGACATGCTGGAACGATTCCGCTCCCGCGCCGGGACATATGATGTGCAGAACACGTTCTGCACCGAGGATTTTGCCGAGCTCACCGAGGCCGGCTACCTCAAGGCGATGCTCCCTGCCTCCCGCGGCGGCCTGGGCTGGGGGATGGAGACGATGACGGCGGCGCAGCGACGCCTCGGTGCCTACGCGCCGGCCACGGCGCTGGCGGTGAACATGCACCTGGTCTGGAGCGGGGTCGCCTCGCTGCTTGCCGCCCGGGGCGATGACCGCCTGGAGATGGTGCTGGATTGGGTCGAAGCAGGTGAAGTGATGGCCTTCGGTGTCTCGGAGGCCGGCAACGACGAGGTCCTCTTTGACTCGGTGACCCGCGCGGTTCCTGCCGCCGACGGCTCTTACGCGTTCACCGGGATCAAGGTGTTCACCTCGCTGGCCCCGGTGTGGACCCGTCTGGGGATCTTCGGGAAGGACGAAAGCACCGACGCCGGCCAGCTTGTCCATGGCTTCCTGGCCCGGGACGCAGGCGGCATCGAGATCCCGCAGAACTGGAACACCCTGGGGATGCGCGCCACCCAGTCGAACACGACGATCCTTACCGATGCACCGGTGCCGGCGGAAAACATCCATACCAAGCTGCCGGTGGGCCCGGTCCCGGACTTGCTGGTGTTCGGCATCTTCGCCTCGTTCCTGGCGCTGACCGCCTCGGTCTACGTGGGCCTGGCCGAACGCGGCATGGAACTCTCGGCAACGATCCCGGCCAAGCGGACCTCGTTGAAAAACGGCGGGCGCGCATACGACCAGGATCCTGACATCCGCTGGCAGGTCGCCGACGCGGGGATGGAGATCTTGAAACTCGACGCGATGCTGCGTCTGACTACCCGGGACCTCGATGACCTCGTGGACCACGGCGGCTCCTGGTTCCCGCGCTTGGTCACCCTGCGCACGCAGGCCGGGGACGCAGCCCGTTCGTGCATCGACATAGCAGCGAAGGTCTCCGGGGGCGGGCAGTATTTCCGCGGCTCGGAGATTGAGCGGCTCTACCGCGATGCGCTGGCCAGCCTGTATCACCCCTCGGATGCCGAATCAGCACACTCAACGGTCGCTTCGTGGCTGCTGGGACAGGTCAAAAAATAAGCTGTCCTTCTCCCTGGACCCGCACCCGGATGGTGGTCAAGCGCGGATGTTCAGTGTTGGCTTGACCCGCATGATGCGCCGACGCATCCAGTACTTTTGTCCGCCGCCCTCGTACAGGCAGGTACGGACCAGTTCCCATTTGCCGTATTCTGAGTGCTCGCGCACAGCTGCCCGGGCAACGGACCGGTGCTCGCCGGGGCGCGCGGTGATGATCAGGTATTCGAAGCGATGTTCCGGGTCCCCGGGCATCGTCTCCAGGGGGTTTGCCGCTGGGATTTTCTTTTCGATCATGACCCTGTCCATAGTGTGGCTTATGCCTGTAACGTCGGACACATGAGTACAGACCCACGTGTTGCCCTCAGTGTATTGATCAGCTGCCTCGAAGAACACCTTTCCGCGGTCGCCGCGAAGCGTGGCACCGCCGATGCATCGATCAGCTCCGCGTTCCTGGCGGTCGCCGATGCCTACGAGGAGTATGAGGATGCCCTCTATGAGTCGTACGAGGAATTCCTGCCGCTGACCGTTGCCGACGAAGACGACGACGGCTATGAGGACAACCAGCAGCAGGAACAAAGCGACCGGTAGCGCCGAAGCGCCGGGAGGCACCCCGAGGCGGTGCCGCGGTATTATCTTCGACTCGTTGTGGAGCGCCAACAGGCGTCGGTGCGACTTGGTGAAGTAGTGTCGGTACGTGAATTGGTTTGAAGCGGCTTTCCTGGGGCTAATCCAGGGTATAACGGAATTTCTCCCCATCTCCTCCAGCGCCCACCTGCGCATCGTCGGGGAGCTGCTGCCCAACGCCTCCGACCCCGGCGCCGCATTTACGGCTATTACGCAGCTGGGTACCGAAACCGCGGTGCTGGTCTTCTTCTGGAAAGACATCGTGCGGATCATCGGTGCGTGGTTCAACGCCTTGAGGGGCCGGATCCCGCATAGCGACCCCGACGCGAAAATGGGCTGGCTGATCATCCTCGGCTCCATCCCGATCGCCGTGCTGGGGCTGCTCTTCGAGAAGCAAATCGACACCTCGTTCCGTTCGCTGTGGATCGTGGCGACCACCTTGGTCATCTTCGGCCTGATCCTGGCCGTCGCGGACTACTACGGCAAGCAGACCCGTGAGCTAAGTACCCTGACCCCCAAGCACGGCATCCTCTTCGGCTTCGCCCAGGCGTTGGCACTGATCCCCGGTGTGTCGCGATCCGGGGGCACCATCACCGCCGGCCTGTTCATGGGCTACACCCGTGAGGCTGCGGCCCGCTACTCCTTCCTGCTGGCCATCCCCGCGGTCTTCGCCTCGGGGCTGTACAAGCTGGTGAAGTCCTTCGACGAGCCAGGCTTCTACACGTTGGCGCAAACCGGGCTGGCGACCGTGATTGCCTTCTTCGTCGGCTTCCTCATCGTTGGCTGGTTCCTGAAGTACGTTTCCACGCACAGCTACCGCCTTTTTGTCTGGTACCGATTGGCACTGGGCCTGGCCCTGTATGTGCTGCTGGGCTTCGGTGTGATCAACGCCTAGGGCGGCTGCTCGGACCATGCGGAATAACCGCGGGACCGTTTGGACTTGCCACCAGTAACTTCCATTTGCGCCGCGGGCCCGCCCGGGTGCGTAAAACCTAAGAGAAAGGACGCCCCCCGTGCTTGCATGGCCAGCGCCCACCGTCCCCCATGTTGCCGGAAACGCACCGATCCTTGAGGTGTTTGACACCGCAACGAACCGGCTGAAGGACACCGCACCGGCGGACAAGTCCAACGCGCCGGCGAGCATGTACGTCTGCGGGATCACCCCCTACGACGCCACGCACATGGGCCATGCGGCAACCTACGTCACCTTCGACCTGCTCCAGCGCACCTGGCGCGACGCCGGGCGCAAGGTCACCTACGTGCAAAACGTCACCGACATCGACGATCCGCTGCTCGAGCGCGCCGCATCGCTCGGGATCGACTGGCAAGCGCTGGCGACCGAGCAGACCGACCTGTTCCGCGCCGACATGGAGGCGTTGAACGTGATCCCTCCAGAGCACTACCTCGGTGCCGTGGAAACGATCTCTTGGCTGGTCCCGGTGGTCGAGGAACTGGTGTCCAAGGACCTCGCCTACCCGGTTCCCGGCCAGGACGGCGAACCCGACGGGGACATCTACTTCGACGCCGTGGCAGCGGCCAACGAGGCCTGGGAGCTGGGCACCGTCAGCGGTTACGACCGCGAGACCATGCTCGGGTTCTTCGCCGAACGCGGCGGGGATCCTCAGCGACCGGGCAAGCGCGACGCGCTGGACCCGTTGCTGTGGCGCGTGGCCCGCGAGGGCGAACCGGAATGGGACGGGGCAACCCTGGGCTCGGGTCGTCCGGGCTGGCACATCGAATGCTCGGTGATCGCCCGACGTATGCTCCCGGCGCCCTTCACCGTCCAGGGCGGGGGATCGGATTTGATCTTTCCGCACCACGAGTTCTCCGCCGCGCATGCCGCGGCGCTTGACCACAAGGCATTGGCCGAATCCTATGTGCACACCGGCATGGTGGGCCTGGACGGCGAGAAGATGAGCAAGTCCCTAGGCAATCTGGTGCTGGTTTCGACGCTGCGTGCCGCCGGGGTCGAACCCGTGGCCATCCGCACGGTGCTGCTGGGCCAGCACTACCGCAGCGACTGGTCCTGGACCGACCAACGTTTGGCCGAGGCCCAGGCGCGGGTGGCCCACTGGCGCGCGCGCATCGATTCCACCAGCCTGGCTGAGGCCACCGCCGTGATCACCCGGATCCGCTCGAAGCTGGCAAACGACCTGAACTCACCGGCGGCCCTTGCCGTGCTTGATGCCTTCAGCGCGCAGGAACCGACCCGGGACGGGGATTCGGCCGGCACCGGCGGGCAATTGCTGACCGACGCCCTGGATTCCCTGCTGGGACTCAAGCTCCGATAGCTCGCTGCTACTCGGGGGACCCCGGAGAATCGGGAGTGTCCGAGGACCACGGGGTCCCCGGTGTGTCCGGGGATTGCGGTGCCGGGGGAGCACCTGGCCGGGATCCGGGATCCTGGTGCCCCTCATGGGTGCCGGCGGCCCCGTGGCGACGCTTGAGATAGCGCTCGAACTCCCGGGCGATGGCCTCGCCGGTGGCCTCGGGCAGGGCCGTCTCGTCCTGCGCCTGTTCCAGCTGCTCGACGTAGGCCGCCACATCGGCGTCCCCGGTGGCCAGTGCGTCGACCCCGCGTTCCCAGGCCAGTGCGTCCTCGGTGAGCTCGTGCAGGTCAAGTGCCAACGGCAGCAGTTCCTCCACGCGGTGCAGCAGCGCCAACTGCGCCTTGGGCGAGGGCGGCTGGGCAACGTAGTGCGGGACCGCGGACCAGATCGAGAGCGTGGGCAGTCCCGCGGCCTCGGCGAACTGCGCCAGCACCCCCACGATCCCCGTCGGGCCCTCGTAGCCCGCGGCATGGGCGCCGAGCGCCTCGCGCACCGCCGGGTCCTCGCTGGAGACCGAGGCCTGGATCGGCCGGGTGTGGGGAACATCGGCCAGCAGCGCACCCATGACCATCACGCCCTGGACGTTTTCCTCCTCGGCCCGTGTCAGGATCTCGGCAATGAAGGACTTCCACCTGAAGCTGGGCTCCACGCCGCGAACCAACAGCAGGTCAACGGGTGAATCGGGCACCACTGCACGGTAGATGCGCGTTGTTGGCCACTTGATCACCCGCTTGCCCTTGGCATTGCGCTGCATCAGCGGGCGGGAGAACTGGTAGTCGTAGTAGTCCTCGTCGCCGATGCCGGCAAGCTTCACCGCACCGGTGGCTGCCTTGATGGTCTTCAGCGCCGAACTCGCCGCATCCCCGGCATCGTTCCAGCCCTCGAAAGCCACGACCATGATCGCCGGGCGCACTGCGGCGGGCGTCGTGGATGCAGCCACCAGGGATGAAAGTGTCACTGGATCATTCATATCTTCGCTCACAACCTCACCCTAGCGCGCGGATCGGTCGCCGGGTCAATGCCGCGCACACTAGAATTGGCTCATGCCAACCCAGAATTACGAGCCCCTGCCCGTGCGCAGCCCGAACACCTCTATCCAGGGCGTGCTGTGGGACATGGACGGAACCCTGCTTGACACCGAACCCTACTGGATGGCCGCCGAGGCGGCGCTGGTAGCCGAGTTCGGCGGGCAATGGAGTGAGGAAGAGGCGATGGCGCTGGTCGGCAATGCGCTGCCCGACGCCGCGGCCGTGCTGCAACGCGCCGGAGTCGGGCTGGACGCGCGCCAGATCATCGACAGGCTGCTCACCGAGGTGCTCATCGGGGTCCGGAGGCACGTCGCCTGGCGCCCCGGTGCCCTCGAGCTGCTTCAGGAACTGCACGAGGCGAAGATCCCCTGCGGGCTGGTGACCATGTCCGAGGAGCCGCTGGCCGCCCTGGTACTCGAACAGCTTCCCCACGAGTACTTCGCCTTCCGTGTCACCGGCGAGATGGTCGCCCGCGGCAAGCCGCACCCGGACCCCTACCTGCTGGGCCTGGCGAAACTGGGATCACGCGTACATGGCCTGGACCCGCGCCGTGTCATCGGCCTGGAGGATTCGGCCCCCGGCATCGCCTCCGCCGCCGCCAGCGGCATCAACGCCGTGCTGATACCGCACATTGCCCCGGTACCGCACTCCGATTCCTGGCACCGGGTCTCCTCGCTTGAGGAACTGGACCTCGAATCCCTGGGCGCCTTGGTGTCCAACGGGGCCCAGGGATGAGCAAAATCGGTGTTAGGCGCGAAGGAATCCCGCTCGGATCGATCTTCGGGGTACCGGTGTCCTTGGCATGGTCCTGGTTCATCATCACCGGTTTCATCGTCCTGGTCTTCGGGCCCACGGTGGCCCGGGCCATGCCCGGGCTCGGCGCCGGGGCCTACCTGGTGGCATTCGCCTACGCGGTGCTGTTGGCTATTTCGGTGCTCATCCACGAACTCGCCCATGCCCTCAGTGCCAAGGCCTTTGGCTGGCCCGGGGCGAAGATCACCTTGAACCTCTGGGGCGGGCACACCCAGTTCTCCTCCTTCGATGCCACCCCCGGCCGCTCGTTGGCCGTGGCCATGGCCGGCCCGGGCGCGAACTTCGTGATCGCCGGCGTCGGTTACGTGCTGCTGCAGGCCTTTGAACCGGTGGGGGTGCTCGCCCTGCTCTGGGGCATCCTGGTCTGGGCGAACCTGCTGGTGGCGATCTTCAACGTGCTTCCGGGGTTGCCCCTGGATGGCGGGCGCCTGGTCGAGTCCGCCGTCTGGCGATACACCGGCTCCCAGGACCGCGGCACCATTGCCGCCGGCTGGTCCGGCCGGGTGCTGGTGGTGCTGATCGTGGGCTACTTTGTGATCACTCCGCTGACCCGCAACCAACCACTTGACCTGCAGGTGATCATCGTCGCCGTGCTGATCGGCGGTTTCATGTGGGTCGGTGCCAGCCAGGGGATCACCAACGCCAAGCTGCGCCTGCGCCTGCCGCTGGTTTCGGTGCGTGCCCTGATGGAACCGGCAACGGCCATCCGCCAGGACTCGAGCCTGGCCGAGGTCACGGCCCGTCTTCAAAGCCGTGGCGGGCGGGTCATCCTCATTGATGCACCGGGGAACCCCGTTGCGGTGATCGACGAGGTCACCCTGGGTGCCATCGACCCCGCACTGCTAGCCCAAAGCCCCGCGCTCTCGGCGGCCCGTGCACTGGGCCCGGGGGCTGTCGTGGACGCCAACGCGGACGGCCGCGCGCTGATCGGCTACCTTGCCACGCTGCAGGGCAGCGAATACGCGGTCATCGACGAATCCCACCGGATCATCGGGCTGCTTTCCCAGGCCCGCATCCTCGCCGCGATCACCGGCAAGGCACACTAGGCCCAGGCCTTGGACCCCGCCGCACGGCGGGGTGAACATACACCTACCCCCCCATAAGAACCTAAGGACGATCCACCGCCCATGAGCGAGAACCCAGCAACGCCCCACGGTGCCCAGAGCCGCCGAGGCCCCTTCCGGACCGGTGACCGGGTCCAGCTCATCGACCAGAAGCGCCGGATCCACACCATCACCCTGACCACCGGCGGCCAGTTCCACACGCACAAGGGCGTGCTCTTCCACGATGCACTCATCGGGGCGAGCGAGGGATCGATCGTTGAGAACACCAACGAGATCCGCTACCAGGCACTGCGCCCGCTGCTGAAGGACTTCGTGCTCTCGATGCCGCGCGGGGCCACCGTCGTCTACCCCAAGGATGCGGCCCAGATCATCGCGATGGGCGACATCTACCCGGGTGCACGCGTAGTGGAGGCCGGGGTCGGCTCCGGCGCCCTGTCGATGTCGCTGCTTCGCGCCGTGGGCGACGGGGGCTACCTGCACTCCTTCGAACGCCGCGAGGAATTCGCCGAAATCGCCCGCGGCAACGTGGACACCGTGTTCGGGGGCCCGCACCCGGCCTGGCGGATCTCCATCGGCGACTTCCAGGACCAGGTGGTCCGGACCGAAGAATCGGGTTCCGTGGACCGCGTGGTCCTGGACATGCTCTCGCCGTGGGAATGCCTCGACGCGGTCTCCACCGTGCTGGCACCCGGCGGGGTGTGGGTGAACTACGTGGCGACGGTGACCCAGATGTCGCGCACCGTCGAGGTGATCCGGGCCTCGGGGCTCTACACCGAGCCCGAGTCCTTCGAGACAATGGTCCGCGGCTGGCACGTCGAGGGCCTTGCCGTGCGCCCCGACCACCGCATGGTCGCACACACGGCCTTCCTGATCACCTGCCGCCGGCTCGCCGACGGCGCGGTGGGCATCCCCGGGGCCAAGCGCGTGAAGGAACACAGCTACTCCGCAGCCGACCTGGAAACTTGGACCCGTTCAAAGGACCCGGAGGCTTGGACCCAGGGCGCGCTGGGGGAACGGGCGGTCTCGGACCGCAAGCTGCGCCGGGCCGCCAAGGACGCCAAGTCAATGACCCAGCGCGGTTCGCTGCCCGCCGCCACCGCCCCCGGGGCCGATAACGAAGCGGCGGAAAGCACGGAGCTCGACACCGAAGCGAACTAGCCGCCGCACGTGCCCGCGCACCTTGGCAAGGACCACCTGCCTTGCCAAGGTACGCAGTCACATTTCAGCCTTTGGGCCGCCGCCATGCCTAGGATGGAAGCAGAGATGACGTGCACCGGTTCACCCCGGTGCACACAAACCCGAGATTATGTGAAACAGGTGGATGATGGGCGAAGAAACGGATCGCACACGGCTCGAGGGCCAGGTAACGGCCGCCGAGAGGCAGCTGAACATCGTGCGGGACAAGAACCGCCAACTCGATCGGCAACTGGCCAGCGCGGGAGGAAACAACACCCGCCTCGTTGCGATGCTCGAGCGCACCCGCGAAGAGATCATCACCCTGAAGGCAGGGCTTGAGAAGGACGGGGACACCCCCTTCAGCCACGGCACCATCGTCCAGATGCACGCCCGCAGCCACCCGGTCCCCGGGGTGGCGATCTCCTCCACGGGGGTCCAATCCGCGGACATCGTCCAGGGCGGGCGCAAGCTGCGCGTGGGAATCTCCCCGCTGCTGGACTTTCAGAAGCTGGCCATCGGCCAGGAGGTGCTGCTCAACGAGTCCCTGGTCATCGTCGCCGGCCTGGGCTACGAGCAGTCCGGCGAGCTGGTCACCGTCAAGGAGGTCCTGGAGGACCACCGCGTGGTGGCCATGGGCCGGGCCGATGACCAACGCGTCATCAAGCTGGCCGAACCCCTGATCAAGGACACCGTGAGGGTCGGCGACGTGCTGACCCTTGACACCCGGACCGGGCTCGGGCTGGAAAAGGTGCACCTTTCGGACATGCAGTCCCTGGTCCTCGAAGAGGTCCCGAACATCTCCTACGCCGACATCGGCGGGCTCGGCGAGCAGATCGAGGCGATCCGCGACGCCGTCGAACTTCCTTTCCTGCACCCGGACCTCTACCGCGAACACGGGCTCACCGCCCCCAAGGGCATCTTGCTCTACGGCCCCCCGGGCTGCGGCAAGACGCTGATCGCCAAGGCCGTGGCGCACTCGCTTTCCGAGCGCACCAACGAGCGAAACGGCGATTCGGGCACCGCCAAGAGTTACTTCCTGAACATCAAGGGCCCCGAGCTTTTGGACAAGTACGTCGGGGAAACCGAACGCCACATCCGGCTGATCTTCGCCCGGGCACGCGAAAAGGCGGCCGGCGGCAACCCCGTGGTGGTGTTCTTCGACGAGATGGACTCGCTGTTCCGCACCCGCGGCACCGGGGTGTCTTCGGACGTGGAAACCACCATCGTCCCGCAGCTGCTCTCGGAAATCGACGGTGTCGAGCGCCTGGACAACGTGATCGTGATTGGCGCCTCCAACCGCGAGGACATGATCGACCCCGCGATCCTGCGCCCCGGCCGCCTGGATGTGAAGATCAAGATCCGCCGCCCGGATGCCCAGGGCGCGGCGGAGATCTTCGCGAAGTACCTCACCGCGGATTTGCCGCTGCATCCCGATGACCTCGCCGAGCACGGCAACGACGCCGGCGCCTGTGTTCGGGCCATGATCCAGGCGACAGTGGAGGCGATGTACTCCACCGGGGAGCAGAACCAGTTCCTCGAGGTCACCTACGCCAACACCGAGACCGAGATCCTGTACTTCAAGGACTTCTCCTCGGGTGCGGTGATCCGCAACGTCGTGGACCGTGCCAAGAAGTCCGCCATCAAGGCGCTGCTCACCGGGGCCGAACGAGGTCTGCGCATGGAGCACCTACTCGCAGCGGTCGTGGAGGAATTCCACGAGCACGAGGACATGCCCAACACCACCAACCCCGATGACTGGGCTCGGATCTCCGGGCGCAAGGGCGAGCGCATCACCTTCATCCGCACCATCGTGGCGGACAAGAACGGGCGCGGCAAGACCCTGCCCGCACCCGGGGCCGACGAGACCGGGCAATACCTGTGAGCGTGCACCGCGTGATGGGCCTGGAGACCGAATACGGGGTGCTGGCCCCCTCGATGCCCGGGGCCAACGCCACGATGCTCTCGGCCCAGGTGATCAACGCCTACGCCGCGACGATCCGCGAGGCCCGCGGGCAGATCTCCGGCACCCGCTGGGACTACGCCGACGAGACCCCGCTGAACGATGCGCGCGGGTTCACCCAGTCCCGGTCCTCGGCCGATCCCTCCCAGCTCACCGACGTGGAACCGGAGCTTGACGCCGAACAGGTGGCACTGGACGGGGGAAACGTGAGCATCGGGGACACGCTCTACGACAGGGGATCCACCGAGCACGAGGTGTTGATGAACATGGTCCTGGGCAACGGGGCCCGGCTCTACGTGGACCACGCGCACCCGGAGTATTCCTCCCCGGAGACCACCAACCCGTTCGACGCGGTGCTCTGGGACCAGGCCGGGGACTACGTCGCGCTCGACGCGGTGCGCCGCATCGCCGGGCTCCCGGGGACCCCGGATGTGCACCTGTACAAGAACAACACCGACAACAAGTCGGTGTCCTACGGCGCGCACGAGAACTACCTGATGCCACGCTCGGTGCCCTTCGATGCGATCGTCTCCGGGCTGATCCCCTTCTTCGCCACCCGCCAGGTCATCTGTGCCTCGGGCAGGGTGGGGCGCGGCGCGCTGGGCCAATACCCCGGCTTTCAGGTCTCCCAGCGCGCGGACTTCTTTGAGGCCGGGGTCGGCCTCGAAACCACGGTGCGACGACCGATCATCAACACCCGCGACGAGCCTCACGCGCACTGGGAAAAGTATCGCCGGCTGCACGTGATCATCGGGGATGCCAACCTCGGGCAGGTCTCCACGCTGCTGCGCACCGGGAGTACCGCGCTGGTGCTCTCGATGATCGAGGCCGGCACCGCGCCGGCGATCGAGCTGCGCGACCCGGTCGCGGCGCTGCAGGCCATCAGCCACGACCCGACCCTGAAAACCAAGGTGGAGCTCACCGACGGCCGCAAGCTCACCGCACTTGAAATCCAGTGGATCTACGCGGAGGCCTCGGCGGCGCACTGCGGGGCAACCGATGCCACCGACGAGGCAACCGTGGAAATCCAGCGCCGCTGGGAAGAAACCCTGCACCTGCTGGAAACCGATATCTTTGAAGCCGCTTCCACCGTTGACTGGGTGGCGAAGTACAAGCTGATGCTTTCCTACGCCCAACGCCACGGCGTGGATTTCTCCGACGCCCGCATCGGGTTGATGGACCTGCAATGGGCCGACATCCGTCCGGAAAAAGGCCTGTACCACCTGCTGGCGGACCGTGGCCTGATGGAAACGTTGTATTCCCCGGAGCAGATCGCTGCCGCGGCCTCCAACCCGCCCGAGGACACCCGGGCATACTTCCGCGGCAGAGTGCTTAGCCAGTACCCCCAGCACGTGGTGGCCGCCAGCTGGGATTCAGTGTCCTTCACCCTCCCCGGGGCCCGAAGGCTTCAACGCATCGCCACCTTGGAGCCGCTGCGCGGCACCAAGGCGCTGGTCGGGGACCTGTTGGACAAGGACTTGTCGATTCAGGAGTTCTTAGCAACCCTGCGGAGCTAAAAGCCCTACCCAGTGACAAGATGTAGATATCAGCACGTTGGGCGTCGGCGGTGCACCCAAGCTCCACGGCCCGGTAAGACACGCGAAAGAGAGCGGTACGTACGATGACACAGGAACAACACTCGGGCCAACGCCGCGAGGAAACCACCGAAACGGATGCGACCCAGGAAAGCGCCGTTGCCCAAGGCCAGGACGCCGGGGTCGATGACCTGCTCGACGAGATCGACGGGGTGCTGGAGCAAAACGCCGAGGAGTTCGTGCGCGGCTTTGTCCAAAAGGGCGGTCAGTGATCGAGCTCGGTCCCGGTCCTTCCTTCCTCGAGTACCTGAACCGGGACCGCCCGGACCTGCTTCCGGCCAACCGGGCCGCTGTGCCCTCCGATGCCTCCGGGCAGGTCCCGCACGGTACGACCATCGTTGCCCTGGGCTACGCCGAGGGCGTAGTGATGGCCGGGGACCGCCGGGCTACCATGGGTAACGTGATTGCCAGCCGGCACATCGAGAAGGTATTCGAAACCGACAAGTACTCGGTTGTCGGGATCGCCGGTGCCGCCGGGATAGCCATTGACATTGCCAAGCTCTTCGGGGTGGAACTCGAGCACTACGAAAAGATCGAGGGGACCCGCCTGTCCATGGAGGGCAAGGCCAACCGCCTTGCCTCCATGATCCGGGCGAACCTGCCCATGGCCATGCAGGGCATGAGCGTGGTTCCGCTCTTCGCCGGCTATGACACGTTCACCGGCAAGGGGAGGATCTTCTCCTTCGACATCACCGGCGGGCTCTACGAGGAAGTCGAGCACCACTGCGTGGGTTCGGGCTCCCCGTACGCCCGCGGCGCTCTGAAAAAGCTGTGGCAACCGGGCATGGGCGCAAGTGCCACCGTGCGGGTCGCCGTCGAAGCGCTCTATGATGCGGCCGACGACGACTCGGCCACCGGGGGACCGGACACCGTGCGCAGCCTCTGGCCGGTCATTTACACCGTGGATTCCACCGGCGCGCATCGCGTGGAGGAATCCATCCTCGCAGCGATGTCCCGCGAGATCATTGCCGAACGCACCGCCAGCGCGAAGGAGTCCTAGATGAGCGCGCAATACTACGTTTCCCCGGAACAGCTCATGAAGGACCGGGCCGACTTCGCCCGCAAGGGGATCTCGCGCGGCCGGGCGGTCATCGTTGCATCCTGCGCCGACGGGATCGCATTGATCGCGGAGAACCCCTCGGGCTCGCTGCACAAGATCGGGGAGATCTACGACCGGATCGCCTTCGCCGCGGTGGGCAAGTACAACGAATTCGAGTCCCTGCGCCAAGCCGGGATCCGCTACGCGGACACCCGCGGGTATTCCTACTCCCGGCACGATGTGACGGGCCGCGGGCTTGCCAGCGTCTACGCCCAGTCCCTGGGCGCGGTGTTCACGGCCGAGTCCAAGCCCTTTGAGGTGGAGCTCGCCGTGCTGGAACTCGGTGCAACCGCGGATACCGACACGCTGTTCTCCTTGAACTTCGACGGATCGATCGCGGAGATGCCCGGATACATCCTCATGGGCGGAGACACCCCGGTGCTGCGCGAGGCCTGGAACGGGCACTGGGCATCGAAGTCCCTTGCTGAATCCGGCTCCGATGAAGTCATCCGCGCAGCCGCCATGGTGCTGCCCGGTGCAGGGGAAAGCCCCAACGACGCTGGCCTGCTGGAGGTGGCCGTGCTCGAACGGTTCACGCCCTCCGGATCGCACCGGCATTTCCGACGACTCGACACCCCAACTATTGCCCGGATCCTGGCAGCAGGGAAGTAAAGACAGCATGGACCGCAGAATCTTTGGCATCGAAACCGAATACGGCATCAACTACTCGGACCCCGATGGACGCCAACTCACCCCGGAGGAGTCCGCCCGCTACCTCTTCCGCCGTGTGGTGGCCTGGGGACGCAGCTCGAACGTGTTTCTCACCAACGGCTCACGGCTCTACCTCGATGTAGGCTCGCATCCCGAATACGCCACGGCCGAATGCGACGACATCACCCAGCTGATCGCCCATGACAGGGCGGGGGAGTCGATCCTCAACGACCTGGTGTCCAGTGCCGAGGAACGGATGGCGGCCGACGGGTACAACGGCCGGCTTTACCTCTTCAAGAACAACACCGACACCGCGGGAAACTCCTACGGCTGCCACGAGAACTTCCTGATTCCGCGCAAGCTCGAATTTGCCCGGCTCGCCGAGATCCTGATCCCGTTCCTGGTCACCAGGCAGCTGATTGCCGGAGCCGGAAAAATTGTCAACCTCGACGGGGAAGCCCACTACGCCTTCTCCCAGCGAGCCGACCACGTCTGGGAAGGTGTTTCCTCCGCCACCACCCGTTCGCGGCCGATCATCAACACCCGCGACGAGCCGCACGCCGATGCCGAGTACTTCCGCCGGCTGCACGTGATCGTGGGGGACTCGAACATGTCCGAAACCACCCAGCTGGTCAAGCTCGGTGCCACAGACCTGATGCTGCGGATCATCGAATCCGGCAAGATCATGGAAGACCTGCGCCTGGAGAACCCGATCCGCTCCATCCGCGAGATCTCACATGACTTCAACGGCACCACGAACATCAAACTCGCCAACGGCGCCGAGATGTCCGCTCTCGAAATGCAACGTCGGTTCCTGAAACTGGCCACCGACTTCGTAGCCCGCGAGGGGGCGCACCACGACAAGGTCCCCGAGGTGCTCGACCTGTGGGAGCGTACCCTGGACGCGGTGGAAACGGGGAACTTCTCGGGCATCGACACGGAGATCGACTGGGCCATCAAACACAAGCTCGTCACCTCCTACGCCAACCGGCACTCCCTGGAACTGGGTTCCCAGCGACTGGCCCAGCTGGATCTGACCTATCACGACATTGATACCAAGCGAGGGCTCTTCCACTTGCTGGCTGCCCGCGGCAGGGCCGCCACAGTGGTGGCTCCGGGCGATATCGCTTACGCCGTGGACAACCCGCCACAGAGCACCCGGGCCAAGTTGCGCGGCGACTTCGTGCGCGCTGCCAAAAGTGCCGAACGCGACTTCACCGTGGACTGGGTCCACCTGAAGCTCAACGACCACCCGGGGCAAACCGTGCTGTGCAAGGACCCGTTTGCCAACGAGGATCCACGCGTCGCGGCACTCATTGCCTCCATGGCAGGCTGACCACCGGCTACAGGATCGTTGCTACCGGCAATAAGCAGATTCACAGTTTGAGCCTTTACGCTGGTTATAGCCTGTTTCGAAAGCTCACCATTCAGTGTGGGTGTCTACAGCTCCATTTCCCCAACTGAAAGTTGATTTCGTGCGCAAAGTTATGACCCTGGCTGCAGCGGCATCGTTGCTGCTGGTGACGGCCTGCGGTTCGACCGCGACTGCCTCCAGCGGTGACATCACCCCTTTGGAATCGATCAAGGTCACGCCCGGGTCCGATGATTCATCGGACCCCACGGTGACCTTCGACTCACCTCTGGTCGCCACCGAGACCGCTGCCAGAGTCCTGGAAGAGGGCAAGGGCGACCCGATCAAGGAAAACCAGAACATCAAGTTCAAGTCCGTCGCCTACAAGGCCGAAGACGCAAGCTTGATCGGTTCCGGATTCTCCGGCGAGCCGGTGACCCTGCCGGTCAACGACGAGTTCAAGGCGCAACTTCCGGCGCTGTACGAAACTCTCCTGCAGACCAAAGTCGGTTCGTGGATCGCCATGGTCGAGCCGGAGGCCGAGGTCCCTGCAGTCGAGGGAGCAGACGCCTCGAAGGGCCCCGAAGACGACAAGGTCAAGACCGTCGTTGTCCTGAAGGTCGTCTCGACCGAGGAAACCCCGGAAGCATCGAAGAAGCTCGGCGCCGACGAGGTCAAGACGCTCAAGGATGACGGTGTGCTGCCGTCCTATGAGATGAAGGATGACAAGCCCGCCATCACGATCCCCAAGGGCAAGGACGTTCCGGCCGGCCTGGCCGTCGATGTCATCAAGGAAGGCACCGGAAAGGTTGCCACCGAGAGCTCGGACGTTGCCGCGAACTACACCGGTGTCCGCTGGGACGACGGCGAGCAATTCGACTCCAGCTATGACCGTGGAGAAGCCTCCGAATTCAACCTCGGCCAAGTTATCCCGGGTTGGACGCAGGGGCTGACCGGTTTGAAGGCAGGAACCCAGGTCATGCTGACCATTCCCACGGACCTGGCATACGGCCCGGATGCGGCAGCGCAAAACAAGCCTGCAGGTCCGCTGGTCTTCTTCGTTGAACTCAAGGAAGTAAAGTAGCTAGGACGCTTCTAGCAAACAACCGAAAGGATTCCACCATGTCTTTTGGACAGCGTGATTACGACCGTACGAAGCCCGAGATTGATTTCCCGGGCACCGAAGCCCCGATCGAGCTCAAGCTCGAAGACATCGTCGTTGGCGACGGCGCCGAGGTTGTTGTCGGCTCGACCGTCTCGGCCCACTACGTGGGTGTGGCGTGGTCCACCGGTGAAGAGTTTGATGCCTCCTGGAACCGCGGCACCCCGCTGGACTTCCGCGCCGGTGTCGGCCAGGTCATCCAGGGCTGGGACCAGGGCCTGATCGGGATGAAGGTCGGTGGCCGCCGACGCATGGAAATCCCGTCGGAACTGGCCTATGGTTCCCGCGGTGCAGCCGGGGCAATCGGACCGAACGAAGCATTGATCTTCGTGGTGGACTTGGTGGACGTGCGCTAGGCACTACCACCACCATCCAGTGCCTTGGCCGTGTTTTCCCTTGTTGAACCGGGAAAACACGGCCAAGGTCCGTTAACACGGCGTTGCAGTGGCGCCGCCTGCGCACCAAGAGGTAGCCTAGCCAACGTGTCTCAAAATATCACCGGCGGTCCTTCGCGCGCCGAGAAACTCGTCAGTCTCACCTATGCGTTGATTAACACACCTTACGGGTATTCCAAACGAGAGCTGCGCAAGATCGTTGACGACTACCAAGACCTCAACGATGCCGCCTTCGACAGGAAGTTTGACAGGGACAAGAAGGACCTGCGTGAGATGGGCATCCCCGTCAAGACCCTGGGCACCGGTTCCGGTGAGCGATACCTGGTCACACCCGAAAGCTACAGGTTGCCGGAGGTCAGCTTCACCACCGAGGAAGCCGCCGTGCTGGGCCTGGCCGCGCAGCTGTGGAAAGACACCGATCTGGAGTCCTTTGCCTCACGTGCCAACGGCCGGCTTTCAGCGGGGATTGAAGACGACGGCCACGGCGTGCGGTTCACCGAGTACGTCCCGCGCCTGCACGCCGCCGGACCGGCGTTTGCTGCCTGCCTCGAGGCGGTCTGGGCCCAGCAGACCATCTCCTTCGATTACTTCGATGTCCAGGGACGAGCGAGCGAGCGAACCGTTGAAGCCTGGGGGATCGGTTCACGCTTCGGGAACTGGTATTTGGTGGGCCTGGACCAGGACCGCCAGGAGATGCGGATGTTCCGGCTCACCCGCATCCTCAGCGACATCGGCACCGGCACCGTGCACCACTCGCGTCCCGCTGGATTCTCCATGGCCGAGACCCTTGGCCACCTGGATCCGGACGTCCTCGTGGACACCGCACGGGTTTCGGTCGCCAAGGACACAGGTTGGGCACTGCGCTCCCGGGCAACGACCATCACCCCTGGCCTAACCCACGATCTGATGAGCCTGCCCTTCCACGATCTGATGGGACTGGCAGCGGACATCGCCAAACTCGGTGCGAACGCCCGGGTGCTCGAACCACTGGCACTGGCCAACGCCGTTCGCCATATGCTCGAAAGGGCACTGGAAACACAGAGCAAGGTGATTCCCAGGTACAAGCTGAGCAAGCGACGCAACCTAGGTCGCCCGCCTTCCACCGAGGCTGTTGCCCGAAACCTGGACATCATTGCCTATGTCGCCAGCCACGGCTCACCCACCGTCGGTCAAACGGCGGCCCATTTTGCACTTACCGAGAAACAGCTGCTGACCCACCTGCAAACGATCATGATGTGCGGGGTGCCCAATGGATTGCCCGATGAACTGATCGACGTGGAGTGGGAAACCGGAATCGTCAGCATCAACAACGCCGAAGCGCTCAATGCGCCGATCCGGCTCAGCCTCCCGGAGGCCGCGACGATGCTTGCCGGCCTTGCCTCGCTGCGCGGTCTTCCGGACTTCGAGCACGCCGTTGCGGTAGATTCCGCCCATGCGAAGCTGAAAAGTGCCGCCGTGGGCTTCGAAGGCCTGGAATCCGTCTTGTCCATTGCCTTGCGCTCCACCGAAGACAGTGAGGTGTACGCAACCCTGGTGCGAGCCATACGGCAGCGCGAGGTTGTCGAGCTGAGCTACTACAGCCTGTCCAGCGATTCGGTGTCCACGCGCCTGGTTGAACCCATCAGGCTGTTGGAGGACTCAGGGCGGCAGTACCTTCGTGCTTTTTCGGTACCCAACGAGCAGATCCGGAGCTTCCGCGTGGACAGGATCCAGTTCGCGACGGTCCCCGGGGAACGCTTCATCCTTGATGCGAAGCGCCACGAGGACCAAGATGACATCTTCTTCACTCCCGGCCCGGAGGACAAACTGGTGGTGCTGGGCTTTGCCCCGCGCCTAGCAACCCTTATCGACGAGTACGCACCTGGGAACTGGGCCACCGCGGCCGGGGAGAATATCGCCGAGATCAGGATGCAGGGCACACAGACCATTCCCGGCATGGTCGCTTATCATGGTGGGGACTTGCGCATCATCGGGCCCGACCCGCTGCGTGCCGAGGTCGAGACCTGGCTACGTGCCGCAGTTACCTCTCTGGAAGTGAAATAAAAATGTTGCCTTGGTGGTTTTGGGTCCTGCTTTGGACGGTGCTGGCACTGGCAACATTGCTTTTCCTCGTTCTGGCCGGGATCAGGCTTTTCCGCGGATTCATGGCCGTTGCCAACGACGTGGGCGAAGCGATGGAAAAGACGGGAACCGCGATGGACGCCGAAGTGGAACCACGCCACTACCCCGAAGTGGCTGATCGGACGCCTTCGGGGGTTGCTGCCTTGTTCCAGGACCCTGCGACGGCACGTGAGATATACGAGCTCGGCAAGGCGAACCGGTCAGCTGACCGACGCGCCGGCCGCATCGCCCGCAAAATCAGGCGAGGACAACCACAGCGAGTGGCCGACCTCGAGTTGTTCTGACGTAGACTTAAACTGATCGAAAGGTAGGTTCCCCATGATGGGACTTCAAGGATGGCATTTGGCCATTATCATCGTTTTGGCCCTCCTGTTGTTTGGCGCCCCGAAGCTGCCAGGTTTGGCTCGATCCGTCGGCCAGTCGCTACGGATCTTCAAGTCCGAGGTCCGCCAGATGAAGGACGACGAGAAGGCTCCCGAGGCAGGCGAGGAAACCGTTGAGGGCAAGATCGTTGATCCCGACCGTCGTGAGAACAACGCATAATATTTCGTGAGCGATCAAGAAACAGCCCCGAAAAAGGGGCGGAAGAAGAATGCCGAGGGCCGCATGGCCCTGAAAGAGCATCTGGTCGAGGCCAGGAACCGCATCTTCATTTCGCTAATTGCCTTGGTGCTGGCGACCGTCGGCGGCTTCTTCCTTTACGACGATGTTCTTGAACTGATCATTGCTCCGGTTCGCGAATTCGGTGGCGAAGTCAACTTCAGTTCCGTGATGGCACCCTTTGACATCATGCTCAAGACCTCGCTTCTCTTGGGTCTGGTGTTTTCCTCCCCGATCTGGATCTACCAGTTGTGGGCGTTCATCGTTCCAGGATTGAAGAAGAAGGAAAGAAACACAGCCATCGCCTTTGCCGCGGCAGCCGCACCATTGTTCATCCTGGGTGTCGGCATGGCGTACTGGGTGCTTCCGCACGCACTGAAGTTCTTCATTTCCCTGACGCCTGCAAACGCCGTCTCCTGGCTGACGACCGACACGTACCTGCCTTTCGTGTTCCGCCTGTTGATCGCCTTTGGCCTTGCCATGTTGGCACCGGTGCTAATGGTCGGCCTGAATATGGTTGGGGTGCTGAAGGCCAAGATGATCCTGCGGCACTGGAGGATCACCGTATTCCTCATTGCCTTGGTGGCGGCCATGGCCGCACCCGGGGGCGACGCGGTGACGATGTTTGCACTGGCCGGCCCGTTATTTGTGACCTTCGCAACGGCCACACTTATTTGTTACCTGAACGACCGCAAACGCGAAAAGAAGCACAAGCA
The DNA here is from genome assembly GCF_039544305.1 of Paeniglutamicibacter antarcticus. Classification (NCBI taxonomy): domain Bacteria; kingdom Bacillati; phylum Actinomycetota; class Actinomycetes; order Micrococcales; family Micrococcaceae; genus Paeniglutamicibacter; species Paeniglutamicibacter antarcticus. Next base: position 22,010 of record NZ_BAABLK010000093.1, on the reverse strand, counting down.
GCAAGAGGCGGAAAATGCCGCCACCGCCGGCGAGAGATCCACCATCCCCCAGTCGCCGGACCTTACATAGGTGCGACCGTATCCGCATAATGAATCCGATCGTCCCTGCAACAGTCTTGAAAGGGGTCCTAGCGTGAGCACGCCGGCCAAGCGATACTCCGCAGCCAAGGAAAAAGTCAGGGGGAACGGAACCGGTTTGGCCGAATTCCGTGACAGCCTCAACTTCGACCTAGATCCGTTTCAAGAAGAGGCATGCCTCGCCGTAGCCTCCGGTTCCGGGGTCCTGGTGGCCGCGCCGACTGGAGCAGGCAAAACGGTTGTCGGTGAGTTTGCGATATTCCAGGCGCTGAGCACCGGACGGAAAGCTTTCTACACGACGCCGATCAAGGCGCTGAGCAACCAAAAATATAGCGACCTGGTCGCCATCTACGGTCCGGAGCGCGTGGGTCTGCTCACCGGGGACCTGACGATCAACGGTGAAGCCGAAATCGTTGTGATGACCACCGAGGTCTTGCGAAACATGCTCTACGCCGACTCGGACACGCTTGATTCACTTGGATACGTCGTCATGGACGAGGTCCATTACCTCGCCGACAAGTTCCGCGGCGCGGTGTGGGAAGAAGTCATTATCCACCTGCGCGAAGACGTCCAAGTGATCTCGCTTTCGGCAACTGTGTCCAACGCAGAGGAATTCGGTGGCTGGCTCGACACCGTGCGCGGGGATACCCGTATCATCGTTTCCGAACACCGACCCATCCCGCTTTACCAGCACGTGATGGTCGGCGGCAGGTTGCTGGACCTCTTTGCCGAGGACGTCTCCTTCGACGAAGTCGCGGGCGCCCCCGAAAAAATGGCCGAGGTCAACCCTGAACTTACCAAGTTGGTGCACCGCTCCGCTGGAGGGTCGGGTTCACGCGGGCCTCGTGGCCGGGGCCGCCGCGGCGGCAAAGGCTGGGAGGTGGACCGCGAGCAACTCAGCACTAGGGTCTCGCGACCTGACATGATCATGGCCCTGGACCATGCAGGCCTGCTGCCCTCTTTGGTCTTTATTTTCTCGCGCAAGGGATGCGATGCCGCAGTGGCACAGTGCGTGCGTTCGGGCCTCGCCCTGACCACCACGAACGAAGCCACCGAAATCGAACAAGCCATCGATCTTGTCGCCCACACCTTGCCTTCGGGCGACCTCGATGTCTTGGGCTTCTGGCCATGGCGCGAGGGGCTGATGCGCGGCTTTGCCGCCCACCATGCCGGGCTCCTTCCGATATTTAAGGAAGTCGTCGAAGAGCTCTTCGTCCGTGGCTTGGTCAAAACCGTATTTGCCACCGAGACCCTGGCGCTGGGTGTGAACATGCCCGCCCGTTCGGTCGTCCTGGAAAAGCTGGAGAAGTTCAACGGCGAGTCCCATGTCTCGATTACGGCGGGGGAGTACACCCAACTCACCGGTCGTGCCGGCCGCCGGGGAATTGACGTCGAGGGCCATGCAGTCGTGCTGTGGCAGCAGGATACTGACCCTGCGGCGGTCGCCGGGCTGGCCTCCAAGCGGACCTACCCGCTGAACTCCAGCTTCCGGCCCACCTACAACATGTCGCTGAACCTGACTTCGCAATTCGGCCGGGAACGGGCACGCGGCGTCCTGGAAACGTCCTTTGCGCAGTTCCAGGCAGACCGATCGGTGGTCGGCATGGCCAAACAGGTCCGATCGCGCGAGGAGTCACTGGCTGGCTACGCCAAATCGATGACGTGCCATCTAGGTGACTTCGAGGGATATGCAAAGCTGCGCGCCGAATTATCGAGCGCGGAAAAGGAAGCAGCGAAAACCATCTCGCGTCTTAGGCGAGCCGCTGCCGCGGATTCACTGGAAACGTTGCAGCGCGGTGACATCATCGAAGTCACCGGAACCCGCCGTCTGGGACGGTGCGTAGTGACTGAACTGGACAGTGCGTGGCACGATCCGCGTCCCACCGTGCTGACCGAGGACAAGCATATCCGGCGCATCGGGGTCCAGGACCTCAATGGGCCTGTCCAAGTGATCTCGCAGATCCGGATTCCTAAGGGATTCACCGGACGAAGCCCCAAGGAACGCAAGGACCTCGCAGCTTCCCTGCGCAACGCATTGACCGAGTCACGCCCTCCGCGCGAATCCGCTCCCGCCTACGACTTCACCGGCAGCGACGAGCAAGAAGAACGCATCACCGCGTTGCGTGGGGTCTTGAAGGCCCACCCGTGCCATGGCTGCCCGGAGCGCGAAGACCATGCACGCTGGAGTGAGCGCCACGCGAAACTGTTACGCGACACCAACAAGCTTCGTTCGCAGATCAGTGGGCGCACCAATACCATCTCCAAGACCTTCGACCGGGTCGCAAGGGTGCTTGAGGATTTTAACTACCTGCTGCCTGCCGCCGAAGATGCGGCTCAGGTGCAGATCACGGCGGCGGGCCAACGGCTTCGTCGGATCTACGGTGAACGCGACCTGCTGACTTCCTTGGTCATGGAAACCGGGGCCATGAACAAGATGACCGCCGAGGAGCTCGCCGGGTTCATCTCTGCCCTGGTCTTCCAGGCACGTCGCGAAGACCACGGCCCGGACCCACGCATGCCCACCGCGAAGATCCAGATGGCTTGGGAAACGGCCGTCAAGCTTTGGTCTTCGTTGTCCGATGCGGAGGCTCATGCCAGTCTTCCCGAAACACTGGCCCCGGATTCCGGGCTCATCTGGCCGATCTACAAGTGGGCCCGCGAGTCTGACCTACGCGAGTGCCTGCGCGGCACCGACCTTGCCGCCGGTGACTTTGTCCGCTGGGCCAAACAGGTCATAGACGTGCTTGACCAACTCGCCAAGATCCCCGACCTGGATTCGGGACTGGCCCGCAGCTGCAACCAAGCGGTGCAGCGTGTCCGTCGCGGTGTTGTCGCATATTCCAACGTCCTTGACTGAGAGGGCCTGCCGCCGTGCATGCCCATCAACAGAATGATCGAAGTACGTTCAAGAGCACAGGCGTACATCCCAAAGCAAAGGTAAGACATGTCCCTTGAGCTGTACCGCAATGGTTCCATTTATTCACCGGCCGACCCTTTTGCGACGGCAATGCTTGTTGAAGGCGGAACCGTTGCGTGGATAGGCTCCGAATCTGCCGCAGGATCGTTGCTTGATGCGCGCATGGCTGAGATCGATCTGCAAGGGGCCTTGGTAACTCCCGCTTTTGTGGATTCCCACGTTCACCTAAGCTCACTGGGCTCCAAGCTCAACGGCCTGGACTTAGGCGGGGCTCGCAGCGTGGAAGAGCTTCTGTCCTTGGTGGCAGCGGCAGCCGCCGACACCACCGGGATCCTCATCGGGGCAGGATGGGACGAAACACGGTTCGCATCCGGCCAGCTACCCACTGCAGAACAACTTCAAAAAGCAGCACCGGACCGCGAGGTCTACCTGGCGCGGATCGACCTGCATTCTGCCCTGCTTAGCCCGGGACTGGCCCACCGCATCGGCTTGCTCGAGGGTCCGGAATACACCGGATCCTTGGTTCGCGGCAATGCCCACGAACGCGTCCGTGACGCCGTCTTCGTCTATGACCCTGACACCAATGCCAAGAACCGCGAACTCGCTTTGGCGCACATGGCATCAACCGGCCACGGCACGGTGGTTGAAATGGCAGCCGAACACATTGGTGGCCGTAAAGACCTGGAAGGTATCCTTGGTCGAGGCGAAGCAGCCAAGGCCATGAGCCCGGAGGTATTCGCCTATTGGGGCGAATTGGTCAGCACCCGGGAAGAGGCCAGTTCGCTGCTGTCGTCTTTCAACTCGGCCGCAATGGTGGGCTTGGGCGGAGACTTGAACATCGATGGTTCCATCGGTTCACGCACCGCGCTCCTGCGTACGGACTACACCGATGCAGCAGGTCAACGAGGTGCTTCATACCTTGACGTTGAACAGGTCAGCGCCCATGTTGCCGCCTGTTCATTGGCAGGAATCCCGGCCTCCTTCCATGTTATCGGCGACGCTGGCCTCGATCTCGCCCTGGAAGGTTTCTCAAAGGCGGTCGAATCCGTTGGTCTCGCGAAGGTCCAAGCGGGAAGGCACCGTCTGGAGCACGTGGAGATGGTCGATGAAGCAGCGCGTGAAAAAATGCTGAACTTCGCCATGACTGCCTCCATGCAACCAGGCTTCGACGCTGCTTGGGGCCGCGGGGACGGGCTTTACCAGCAACGTCTGGGCAAGACGAGGGCAGGTGCCATGAACGGGGTGGGCCAGTTCCTTGCTTCCGGTGTTCCGGTGGTGATCGGTTCCGATGCCCCCGTTACTCCGGTGAATCCGTGGGCCACTGTCAAGGCATGCCTTGAGCTTAGTGATCCCCGGGCACGAATCTCGGCCCGTGCTGCTTTCATGGCGCACACCCGCTCCGGATTCCGCGCACTGGGATCTGCGAACCCGATGGCCGGCCAGCTGGTCAACGGCGCAGAGGCCACCTTTGCCATCTGGGATGCAGCAGAGCTTTCGGTGCAAACCCCGGATCTCAGGGTGTCCTCCTGGAGTACTGACGCTCGCGCCGGCACGCCCATGTTGCCGGTCCTGGAGGATGATCTGCCCAGTTGCCTACGAACTGTTCGCGCCGGAAATGTACTTTTTGATTCGATGGGCAAAGCCTGACCGAACACGTTTTTCGCCGTGAAATTGAGTCGTTCCCGGGCAAACCTAGAGGATCGACGCGGATATTGCCATTTGTTAGGATTAATTCTTATCCATCTGCGTGGCATCATGATCCATTGGTTGACCTGCAGTAATTCATTAAGCCGGTGGTCCGGAAACGGTTGACAGTGAAAAACTGGGCGGTAGGCTGGTGTGAATGTCTGATCCTTCGATCCGGCTAGCCGGGACTCCGGTCTGAAAGAGCAAATTGACCCCGTAGGCATTAGATAACACCCTTCCGCCGCTTGCCGGCCGGAAGGGACGGACCGAAGCCTCGGGGTCAATTTGTGTCTGGCGCCACTTCTGAAATCGTCTTGTGCATCACATGGCCAGGAACCGGGTTTTGGGGGAGTGTCCGCGTACAATTGTTCACTGACCCCCACTTGATCCCTAAAACCGGGCGCAGCGGAGTTTACGCTTTGCCCCACGTTGGAACCCGGCCCCTTGCGGTCCCTTCCGCGGATCATTCCATCAGCAGAAAGGGACTGCCGCGTGCGCGTAGTCACGATCATTCCGACCTACAACGAGATTGAATCGCTGCCCGTCCTCTTGGGCCGCTTGCGCGCTGCGGTGCCCGATTCGGATGTCTTGATCGTTGACGACAACTCACCGGATGGAACCGGCGACCTCGCCGATAAGATGGCGGAGGCGGACAAGGCCGTCCACGTCATGCACCGCGAGGGCAAAGCAGGACTGGGCGCCGCCTACCTTGCCGGGTTTCGCTGGGCGTTGGATGCAGGCTACGACGTGTTGGTGGAGATGGATGCCGACTGCTCCCACCAGCCCGAACAGTTGCCGCTGCTGCTGGCGGAGATCCCCAAAGGCGCGGATTTGGTCATTGGTTCGCGCTGGGTCAGGGGAGGATCGGTGGTCAACTGGCCGCTGCACAGGAAGTTGATTTCCCGTCTGGGCAGCTTCTATTCCCGCACCATGCTCGGAGTGAACCTGCGTGACATCACCGCCGGATACCGTGCATTCGGTCGCGAGACCCTCGAAGCACTGGACTTCAATGCCATCGAGTCGGTAGGTTACGGCTTCCAGGTGGACATGACATTCCGCGTCGCACAGCTGGGAAAGAAGATCGTTGAGGTTCCGATCACATTCGTCGAGCGAGAGCTTGGCGTTTCGAAGATGAGCGGCAATATCGTGGTTGAAGCAATGATGAACGTGACCAAGTGGAGCCTTAGCGCACGGTGGAAGAAACTCACCAACCGCAAGTAGCGTCCTTACCGTGGCTCGCGGTAGTGCTACTAGATACGGTAGGGGCCCGAATGGATATCCATTCGGGCCCCTACCGTATTGAGTCAGTAGCTGTTTACTAGCTCTTGGCAGCAGCTTCGGCTGCCGCCTTGGCCGCGCCACGGGCTGCGCGCAGCTTCGCCAGTCGATCCTTCAAGATCGTATCTAGCTCTTCCATTGAACGGCGCTCGAGAAGCATGTCCCAGTGCGTACGCACCGGCTTTTCGTTGGTCACCGCTGGCTCTGCTTCACCATTGACCAGCTTGGCAACCTTGCCGGTCTTTGACATCCATGTTGCCGGGATGTCTGCCTCGGCCGCCATGATCACAAACACTTGCTCGCCGTCTTCACAACGATATTCAACTCGCTGGCGCGCTGCCGGCTCAACGCCGGCCTCAGTTTCCATGCTTTGCGCGCCAAGGCGCATTCCTCGCAGGCTGCGATCGCTCATATTGTCTCCCTACTGCGATTACATACGGGTTCTTCTACCGAAATCAACGCCTCGGGGCATCCAATAATTCCCGTGGTCGCAAGTCTCGAAGTTTCCATTGTACGTCCCCCGCGCGACGCGGGCGGGCGACCTCTGCTGTGAGGTCGCCCGCCCGCGAACTATCCGCTTGGAACGCGGTACATTACATCAGCGTAGTGCTGCTGCCTTCAGGCTTCTCGTCGCCTTCGGAACCATCGGTGAGGTTCCCCAGCGCTCCACCGATTCCTTTAAGTGCCTCACCGACTTCGCTGGGGATGATCCACAGCTTGTTGGACGAGCCCTCAGCAATCTTCGGAAGGGTCTGGAGGTACTGGTAAGCCAGCAGCTTTTGGTCCGGCTTGCCCGCGTGAATCGCATCAAAGACCTTCTGGATGGCCTGGGCTTCACCGTCCGCGCGCAGGATGGATGCCTTGGCATCGCCTTCGGCGTTGAGGATCGACGCCTGGCGCTGGCCCTCGGCCGTCAGGATCGCTGACTGCTTGGTGCCTTCGGCGGTAAGGATCGCAGCACGGCGGTCACGTTCGGCACGCATCTGCTTCTCCATGGAATCTTGGATCGACAGTGGTGGATCGATGGCCTTGAGCTCCACGCGTGAGACACGGATGCCCCATTTTCCGGTGGCCTCGTCAAGGACTCCTCGCAGCTGACCGTTGATCCGGTCACGGCTGGTCAGTGCCTCTTCGAGGTTGAGTCCACCAACCACGTTTCGCAGCGTGGTCGTGGTCAATTGCTCCACGGCCATGATGTAGTTCGCGATCTCGTACGTGGCGGCTTTTGGCTCGGTGATCTGGAAGTAAACCACGGTGTCGATGGAGACCACCAGGTTGTCTTCCGTAATCACCGGCTGCGGCGGGAAGCTGACAACCTGTTCACGAAGATCCAGTATCGGCAACAAACGATCGACAAACGGAATCAAGATCGTTAGTCCGGGAAGCAGGGTGCGGTGGTACTTGCCCAACCGTTCCACGATGCCGGCCCGTGCCTGGGGAATGATACGCACTGCACGAAGCAGCACGAGGATCACGAAGATTGCCAGTACAACCAGGACGACTGTTATGCCTAGACCCGATGTTTCCATCTCTTCTCTCTTTCGTTGGGGCGCCATGTTCCATGCGCCATAATCCTGTGTTGAAGTCTTTAGTCCAGACCGGGCATCTTGGTCCGCAGGGTGATGTAGGCCGTCGCCCCCTCAATGCGGACCACTGAGCCGTATGTTCCGGGTTGAAGCGGCGCGTCGTCATCGGAGCGCGCGGACCATGTTTCCCCGCCGATCTTGGCCCGGCCGTTCATCCGCGAGGTGGGCTCCAGGACCAAGGCGTCTTCCCCGATCAGCCGATCGACGTTGGTTCGCAATGCTTCTGGATCCTTGCGCAGATGCCGCAGGGCGATTGGCCTGACCAACATGATCATGAGCAGGGACACGATGGAGAAGGCTACTATCTGCAGCCAGAATTCCCCGCCTAGGAGGGCAACTGTCACCCCGCCCAGTGCCCCGACACCGAGCATGATGAAGTACAGGTCAAGGGAAATCATTTCGATGATGGCCAGCAGAAGGAAGACCGCCAGCCAAACCACCCACGCGTTGGCTACTAGCCATTCAGTCATGATTCCCCCTCAAATCCTTATGTGCTGGATAAACTCCAACCTCACACCACCCATTTTGCCCGATGTGCATGTTGATAAGAGTCAGCACAAGGGAGGATGTTCGTGCTTCGGGCCTCATCCGGACGATGAGAGGCCCTCCAAGTTGGCCTGAATCCGGTTTTCATCGACTTTTCGGAATTCCTGTATACGGAACGCCGCGGTGACAAGAGTTGCGTTACCAGCATCCGAGAGTCGGTTGCGTAATGCCTCCGGATTCAGGTGATGTCCGGCAGGGCCCATCATGGCCAGCTCGAAAGCCGCCGGGGGATCGAGCACCAACGGGATTCTTACCTCCTCAGTGGCAGTGAGGATGAACTCTTCCCCCATTGCAGCCACCACGCCGGCTGCCTTGTCGGCGGCGATTCCCAGCAAGCCAAGGGAGCCTGCTCCTTCCGCAAGGTGTTCGGGCAGCGGAGTGACAACCAAAGCCGTTCCGCCCGGGCGAAGCACCCGGGCGAACTCGGTCCCGTTGTGCGGGGAAAAGATATTAAGCAACACATCAAAGGCCCCGTCCTGAAGCGGCAAGTCCCTCCAGAGGTCCCATACCAGCGCCACGGTGTTGGGAACCTTCGCTGCCCTGCGCATGGCATAGCGCGAAATGTCCAAGGCGACCGCGCTGGGTGCCGTGGTGCCGGGCAGTGCCTGGAGCACCTGGCGGAGGTAGTACCCGGTGCCGGCACCGGCGTCCAGGACGCTGGGATGCTCGTATCCACGAAGCACTGTCCGCACGCGGTGTCCAAGGGCTTCGGCCAAGGACTCGTAGTGCCCTGCATCCAGGAAGGATGCCCGTGCCGCGACCATCTGGGCACCGTCTTGGGTGAAGTTGGTGCCCTTGCCCGAAAGCAGATTGAAATAGCCTTGTTTGGCTGCATCAAAACGGTGCCCCGCAGGACAACCCAGATGCGCCGGACTTCCCTGTTGCCGATCCAACGAGAGCCCCAGTTGGCAGACAGGGCAGCGCAGGGTTCGGTCGAGAGGTGTTTGCTGCTGCACGTAAGTCCTTATTCTGGGCGGAGTTCGACAGGTCGACTCCGGGAAACCGCGGTGACAAGACCTACCAACCACTGTATCGGCGCCCCGTGCTGCACGCCGCCGGACACCGTGCCTCACAGCTCCCTGCAGAATCCGTGCACGCATTCCGGTTACTGCACGAATGAGAGTTCTTGGCCGCGCAAACTAAACGGAAACACGGCCTGCGGAAATCATGGACAGTTCCTCCTGCACGCCAGCAGTTTGTGCACCGCAGTTTCCAGGTGGGTGATCCGGGAGTTCGGGCTGGGCTGCAAGATGGAGGTCTAGAAGTCCAGTCCTCTGCGGGCCTGGTCCACGTCGGGATTGGCCCAACGCGCATACTCGAGGCTCGAGCACAGCGAACGGCTCAGTGCCTTGTCGATATATACGATGCCGTCCAAGTGGTCTGTTTCGTGTTGGAAGATCCGGGCCTGCCATCCCGAAAACAATCGCTCACGGGCTCTGCCATAGACGTCGGTGAAGCTCGTGGTGATATCGGACGGGCGAACCACCACCCCTTGGTAGCCGTTGAACGAGAGACAACCTTCGTAGAACTCTGCCATGCGTTCCCCGACAGGGTAATAGCGGGGGTTGATGATCTCAAGATATTCCAGCGGTTCTCGTTGCCTTGCCGCTGCGATTTCCGGGCTGGTTTCGTAAAGATCTTCCAGGACCGCGATCCGCAAGGGGACGCCGAGCTGCGGTGCGGCCAGTCCGACCCCCGGGGCATCGAGCATCACCGCTTTCATGGTGTCGAGAAAGCGGCGCAAGAGCTTTTCACCCAACTGCTCTGCGTGGTCCACGGCTTGCATCCTGAGCACCGGGTGCCCGAGCTGCACAATGGAAGGCATCGTCCCCGATTCATGGAGCTCGACGAGCCTGCTGACTTCCTCACGGATCCAATCAGGTGAGTACTGGGTAGTTTCGTTGGCTTTGGGGTCCTTCTTTGCTTCGGGGCTCATGCTGTGGCACTTTCGGTGTCGGGGCTAGTTGCGGGGGATTGCAATGCGTTCAAGCGACTGGTCAATCGTGCGGCATCCGATGGTGGCAAGTGGTGCAGCGAGGCCATGGAATCGGCTGTGACCAGCAAATCCAACCTGATCTCCCTGTCATAAAGCACGTCGATGAGTTTGGCCAGGCGGCGCAATCCAAACGCGGTCATCGTCTCCGCATCCGGATTTCCTGAGATGACCCAATGATCGTAGCTGTTGGATAATTCCAGATAGTCGAGCGTAGCGGTTGACGGTTCGCAGAGGTCACTGAATTTAAAGCTAAGCATGCCATGGATGGCCTGCAGGCTTAAGATTTCATGGCTGGTCGGCTTCAGGATCACCGTTTCCCCGGGCAAAGGTTCGTTCAGGCCGATCTGCTGAAGTTGCCTTGGCCCAGGTGCGGCCAAGATGATTCCCTGTTGTATCCCCGACGGTCCGCGTCAGAAACGGTGATGGTTCGGTAGTCCCGTCTGGCGTCGAGCTCGTGGACTTCCATGTGCTGGCGGATGGCGGCTATCGTCGGGCGGACCAAGTGATGGTGGTACTCGTTGGCCAAGAGCTCTTCCGGTGGATAGTTCGAGGTCGTGACCAGAAGGATCGCGTTGTCGACAATGACATTCAGCACCCGCGCCAGCACCCTGGCATCACCGGAGTCTCTGCGGTGGAACTCGTCGAAGCACACCACTCCGACGTCCTCCAGCAAGGTGCCGATAGTCGGGTCGACGGCGCTGGTGCGTGCCAGAAGGGGAATAGTCGCCATTTTCCAGGAACCGGGCAGCGTTCCGGGTCAGCAATTCAATGGTGTGGATCTGTTGGGGATCAAGGGCCAATCCTTCGCTGGCCGCTTTCCGGTGGATGCCGAGACTGAGATCCTGCAGGAGGCGGTCTGCTGTTCCGGGGATTCCGCAGACGACTGGGCCGGAATGACTGTGTGGCATACCCCCGAGTTTCCCTGAATAACTATGCAACGTTCAGAATTTCGCGATACGTAGTTATGTCAACCAAGTATTAGTCTGGGAGGCACCATCCGGAATTCCCGGAATGCTCCATGAAGTGGATGGGTACTCCGGGCTTTGGCTGGGATGGTTCTGGAGCGATCGAGGTGGCGAGCCCTGGCCCGGTGGCGTCGTCGACGAAAATCATCTCGCGAAAGTGCAGGCCGGCGTCGGGACATCGATCCGGAGTCAATCCACGGGGGATTTGGCGATAGAGCGCGACGGCAGCAAGTGCCTGGTTTAGGTGCTTTCCGAAGACTGGTTAATTCGCCGATAATCTACATTATGTCAACTTACACTTTGGGTGGTCCTTTTACCGGAGGACCAGACCCAAAACCACACCGAAAACGGACCACTGCCCACCCGCGAACGATCAATACGGATTGACGGATTCGATGATAGGTGGTGACCAGGCGTTGATCAGCCATCCCGACCGCGCAAAGCATTGTGATACCCGCGATTGCCGTCGACACCGCAACAACCGTCTCCCTCCACGGAGTCGTGTCGTGGGATACATAGCCGGCGAAGATCGGTGCGATCAAGGTGCTGGCAACAACGTATCCCCCTAAGGTTGATCCGATCAGGAACACGCATGCGTTCGTTGCGGCACGCGACTTGCGCCGCCAAAGCCAACCGAGGGCAATCAACGCGGGAAACCCGAGCAACCCCGACACCCATGAGTATTGCAGCGGAGAAGGAACATCCGTGACGCCCGAGACCAGGGCATGAGCTCCGTAAAACCCGAAAGAAGCGGCGACAATTGCGGCAAGGAGCATCTCGACGACGGAGATGAGGTCGCTGCGAGGTCCTGCCTCACCCGACAGGAGAAGGACGCCGAACGCAATGGCCAAGACGCCGAGTGCCTGAAGGAAAGTGCCCACACCGAAGAACTGTGCCGCAGTCCCGATGCTCTCCCACGGTTCACTGGGGAAGTCGTAGTCAAAGCGATGGTCTTCAGCGGAGACATCCTCGGGCCCAAACGATCCGCGGAACACGACCCAGCGTTGGAGTGAGGCCAGAAACTGAAGCACGGCTGAGCCAAGCAGCAAGCAGGCTGCCGCAACCGACCAAATAACTGAAGCTTTTTGGACACGGACGTTCCCCCTGGGCAGGTCTGAAACGTCGTCGGCCGACATGGTGCCTACACTAGCAATGGTGGGCGACCTGTCAAGGAAACGGGTTTACCTGACTTCCCCTACTCGGGTAGCTGCATCCAGTATCCGGGGGCACGGAATCCGGTCACAAGAGCGGTCACGAGCCGGACAGCGTCAACTTCTTCGAACAGCTTTCAATGTATCCGCTTCCCCTTCGCTGTCGCTGTCGCTTTCGAGGCATCCTGGGGAACCGGGAACCTCCGGCCTTGAATACTGGCGAGGCATCGTTAACATTAAGGCGTAGAGGTAGGTCTTTGCGAGGCGAAGGCCCATGCCCTTGCCCTTGGGGACCACAAACATAAGGCGGAACGATGTGTCGTCTGTTCGGGCTACATGCCGGCCATCAAGCGGCACGGGCCACGTTCTGGCTGCTGCAGGCGCCCAACAGCCTGTCGCTGCAAAGCCACTACGAACCTGACGGGACGGGCATCGGTATCTTTGACAAGCAGGGAAAGGCCCTGGTTGAGAAACAGCCACTGACCGCGTGGCGAGACCACGACTTTGCCACGGAAGCGCGGATCCTGGAAAGTACGACGTTTCTGGCCCACGTGCGCTATTCGACCACCGGATGCCACACGGTGCTCAACACCCACCCGTTTGAGCAAGATAACCGTATTTTCGCGCACAACGGAGTCCTGGGTGGTCTATCCGTGCTCGATCGGCGCCTGAAGGCCCGTGGCACCATGGAGCTTGTCGGGGGTGATACTGATAGCGAACGGATGTTTGCGCTGATCACTGCTGAGATCCGGCTTTCGGATGGTGACGTGGGGGCAGGGATCACAGCCGCAGTGACCTGGATTTCTGAAAACCTGCCTGTTTACAGCCTCAACCTGATCATCACCACAAGCGCCGAATTGTGGGCTGTGCGCTACCCGGACACCCACGAATTCTAGGTCTTGGACCGGCCAACTGGCCCCACAAGGAGCGTTGACCCGCTGATAGGGCACAGCCAACGCATCCGGGCCAACAGTCCTGCCTTGGTAAATCGACATGTCGTGGTTGTCGCAACCGAGAAGATGACCCGTGATCCACAGTGGCGCCTCATGGAACCAGGTGAACTGCTGCATGTTTCTGTGGGTTTGGATGTTGCATCCGATATTGCGTTTCCCCATGAACCACGAACAAAAATCAAGCTTGAGCAGCTCGATGCCGCCGAGACGGCATCGCAGCATCCCCAGGATGACCACTGAGTTCCGGGACCGGCGAATCGAAGTACGTTGTACCGCACTACTCCCCCATGTACCAAGCCGAACTCCTGCTGGGCCCCGTGAACAAGAAATTGGTGGGCCGCTGGACCGTGCTTGCAGCCGCCACCCAGCTGGTCTCCACCTGGAATTCTGCGACCTCGGCACAACGACGGTGCCGAACGAACGCTCAAGCTGACCACTGGTTGGTTTAAGATTCACTTTTCAGGGGCCATTCTCGATCCGCGCGTCAACGAGATCAGTCGGGCCCTCTACGACGGCGGAAAGGGACTCCTGCGATACCAGTCGATCATCGGTCCCCCGGCGGGCCGGGCGAGTTCTCCAGGTTGAGATCGACACGTGCAACGATCTGGCAGACCTCCCCGTGTGCAGCTCGGTGCCTCCACTCCCCCCACGTTCGTTGCTGCCTGGCTCGTAGTTTCTGCGATCGTGGGGATACGCGTTACCGATCCGGAGAACGGGCTGGGACGACGCGGATCTGGCGAAGGTCCATGGCGGCCCAAGGTCGGCCCTGGAACTGCCGGAACCAATGAACAGTTGGCTAGCCGGTTTCCCCTAACGCCAAGGGCCCGTATCTTAGTGTGCACGGATAAGGCCATCCCGGTGGAATCGCAGCTTCTCCCCCGCAAGACATCGGCGACGTGGCAGTTGACCCCGGCGCCACCCACCGAGACAAAGCGTTTCCGGACAGACCTCGGCCGCAGCAAGGTTGTCCCGAGGTTCTTGGACATGCCGTCGTACTACCGCCGGTATAATCGATCCATGACTTCTCGCAACACCTGGATCGTATACTTCGCAAGCGACGTTGTCCTCGTCCTGATCTTTGCACTGAGCGGACGCAGCTCCCACGAAGAATCAGCGACCTTCATCGGTGTCATCCAGACTGCAGCACCGTTCCTGCTGGCCTTGGCCGTCTTGACGTTGCTCTCCCGCCCATGGATCACGCATTCGCGGATCTGGCCCACCGGTGTGTTGATCTGGGTTGGAACGGTTGCGCTGGGCATGGCTTTGCGTGTGCTGTTCGGCGCCACGGCCGAGGTGCCTTTTATCGTCGTGGCTACGATCGTGCTCGGGGTCTTCCTTGTGGGCCGTCGTGCCGCCACCACGCTTGCGTCGCGACTCCGTGGACGCAGCACCGCCCACTAGACTGTCAGCAACGCAAATCCCGGAATCAGCAACCCGAACCCATTTGGAGGTATCAACTTGGTCACTGCATTCGTCATGATCCAAACAGCTTCTGACAGCATTCCCGAGTGTGCAGAAAAGATTTCGGAGATTGAAGGTATTTCAGAGGTCTACTCGGTCGCCGGTGACTGGGATCTCATAGCCATTGCTCGGGTCCGCCACCACGAGGACCTCGCCGAGGTCATCGCCAACAAGTTGTCAAAGGTGCCGGGAATCACCGGCACGCAAACACATATTGCATTCCGGGCATATTCCAGTCACGACCTGGACGCAGCTTTTTCCCTCGGGCTCGAATAAACAATGATTTCCTGACGCACCTCGAAACGGATGGCGGCTACACCTCTTGCCTCAACGGGGCCAGCTTCCTGCCACCCGCTTTTAATGTCCGGGTCCGTTCCCGCCGATAGGTTCGAGCGTCGTGCCGGTCCGAAGTCATGGGCACCCGAAGCGAATCGCTAGAAGAGAGCTCCTTCGCCCATTCCCGCCTCAGGCAATGGCAATGGCAAGTTCCCGCCCATTGCTGGCCCTACGGTTGGAAAAACACCTTGGTAGTGCTCAGCAAGCCCGAAGGGCCCCAGCGGCCCACCGCCGGACCCAAATGCCGATCGTGGGTACCGGGGTGCAGAACGGCCGGGAGGCGACAGAAGCGCCCCCGCCGCGCCTTTGGAGAGTAGTAGCTGGCAGGCGCTCCCGGATCCTTTGGCCTGAGCCGACGGGAACCTATCCGGTGGCGCGGATCCAGTTCTCCAACACCCGACGGGCTGATCCGGAGTCGATGGACTCGAACGCCCTGAGCACGGCTTTTTCCAACCGCTCTTTCAGGGTTCCGGAATGCCCGAGGTCAAAGGCCACCAATCCTGCTGCCGCATTGAGGACGACGGCGTCGCGTACCGGACCCTTGGCTCCGTCCAGGACGTCGCGAACGACCTGGGCGTTGAAGTCGGCATCTCCGCCGCGCAGGTCCTCGATACTGACCCGTGGAAGACCGATGCCCTGGGCATCGAACACCGACTCGACGACGGTCCCTTCTCGGACCTCCCAGACCCGGTTGGCAGCCGTGGTCGTCAACTCGTCCAATCCGTCCTCACCGCGGAACACCAAGGCGCGCACGCCGCGTGCTGCCAAGACGCCGGCCATCAGCGGCGCCATCCGCAAATCCGAGCAACCGATTGCCGATGCGGTCGGCTCCGAGGGATTTGTCAGCGGTCCCATGAAGTTGAAAGCAGTGGGTACGCCAAGCTCCCGTCGCGGAACTGCGGCGTTGCGCATCGAGGGATGGAAGAGGTTGGCGAAGCAAAAAGTGATGCCGGATGCATCAAGCACGTCATGAAGCCGCGCGATGGGGACATCCAGGCGCACACCCAGAGCCTCAAGCACATCGGCGGAACCGGATGAGGAGGACGAGGCGCGATTGCCGTGCTTGACGATGCGTGCCCCGGCCCCGGCGCACACGATGGACGCCATGGTGGAAATGTTCACGGTGTTCTGTCGATCGCCCCCGGTCCCGACGATATCCAGGCATTCCCCCTCGACCGCCAAGGGCATGGCGTTGGCGATCATGGCCTCCACGAGGCCGGTGAGTTCATCAACCGTTTCACCCTTGGAGCGCAGCGCAATCAGGAAGCCGGCCACCTGGGAATCGGTGGCATTACCCGTCATCACCTCGCCCATAGCCCAATACGATTGGTCCCTGTCCAGATCGCCGCCGGCGATCAGGATAGAGAGAATAGTTGGCCAGGTGGGGAACTTTTGCTTCGCTCTAATCGTTGACACGCCCCTAGGTTATCTACGAATCGTAGAAAGTCTGAAATCTTAATCCCGCGTGTTTCCGCGGCTGTAGGCATGAAGGGGTGAAAATTCCCGCAACGCGGGGTCGAATGCATTGGTGTCAGAGGGACTTTTACAGACATAATGGCTTTGTGACAACTGCGACTCATGCCCTCAATGCCCCGGCGCATCCTGCGCCGAACCGTCCCAACATGGTGTCGGTAGGAACTGTCGTCTGGCTTGCCAGCGAGCTGATGTTCTTTGCCGCGCTCTTCGCCATGTACTTCACACTCCGTGCTGCATCGCCGGAGTTGTGGGCGACCGAAACCGAGAAACTCAACGTTCCGTTCGCACTTATCAACACGATCATCCTGGTCTCGAGCTCATTCTCCTGCCAGTTGGGTGTCTTCCGTGCCGAGGATCTTAAGCCTCGCCGCACCGGCGGACTGTTCAACTTGAAGGGATGGGGAATGGTGGAATGGTTCGTCCTGACCGTCATCCTCGGCGCCATCTTTGTTTCCGTGCAGGCCTACGAGTACACCGAACTGGTGGCTCACGGGATTGCCATGAACTCCAACGCCTACGGCTCCGTCTTTTACATGACCACCGGCTTCCACGGCTTGCACGTGGTTGGCGGCCTCATTGCCTTCATGCTGATCATCGGACGTGCGCTTATTGCACGTAAGTTCGGTCACTACGAGGCAACCGGTGCGATTGTGGTGTCTTACTACTGGCACTTCGTCGACGTCGTGTGGGTCGCGCTGTTCGCGATCATCTACTTCCTGAAGTAGGCAACCTGAAACGTTGCCTACAAAGGCAACTCCCCGTTCTAAAAATAAGTGAGGAACCAGCAAGTGAAGGCTCTTTCGCAAAGGCGCCGCCATCCACTCGCCGCCGTCGCACTGCTGTTGATGGGACTGCTCATCACCGGAGGCCTGTACATGGCCGCCGGCAGCGTAAACGAGGCCAAGGCGGCCACTGGATACAGCGCAAGTGACATCGATGAAGGCAACAAGCTATTCATCGCGAACTGCGCTACATGCCACGGCTTGAATGCCGAGGGATCCGCAGACGGTCCCTCGCTGATTGGCGTCGGCGCCGCTTCCGTCGACTTCCAGGTCGGAACCGGCCGTATGCCGATGCAGATGCAGGGGCCCCAGGCCAAGGCCAAGCCGGTACAGTTCGACGACGACCAGATCTCCCAGCTCTCCGCATATGTGGCTAGCCTGGGCGCCGGACCGGCAATCCCGTCTGAAGAGATGCTCGATACGTCCGACGGCGACACCGCCGCCGGCGGCACGGTATTTCGCGTGAACTGCGCAATGTGTCACAACGCCGCCGCTGCCGGCGGTGCACTGACTCGCGGCAAGTTCGCCCCGGCGCTCGCTGGCTCATCGTCAAAGCACATCTACGAAGCCATGGTCACCGGCCCGCAGAACATGCCTGTCTTCAACGACTCAAACGTCACCCCCGACGAGAAGCGTGATGTCATTAAGTTCCTGAACGAAATTGATGCGCAGGGTTCTCCTGGCGGCGCTAAGCTCGGTTCGCTGGGTCCGGTCGCTGAAGGTCTCTTTATCTGGACAGCTGGTCTAGGCATCATCATCGCCTTCACCATCTGGCTCACCTCGCGACCTTCCTAGGGCGCGGGCGGCTTCTGCCGGCAACATCACTACGTACTAATGAATCTTGAGAAAAGGATGAGAGACAACATGGGCGACCATAGTCACGGCAGTCCGGACGACTCGGGCACCGTTGCTAAGGCTGGCACGGGAACCCTGGATAAATTCCAGGATCCTGGCCTTCCGCCGCATCGGAAGCGCTTGGCAGATACCGACCCGCATGCAGAGAAGCGAGCAGAGCGTCAGGTAGCGCTGCTGTTTATCATCTCCATCATCGGAACGCTGTCATTCTTTATTGCTTACTTCGTTCTGGGACGTCCGGAAAACATCTCGGAAATCCGCGTACAGAACGCGATGCTCGGCCTTGGCACAACTTTTGCCATGCTTGGAATTGGTATCGGCATTGTTCACTGGGCAAAAACCCTGATGCCGGACCACGAAATCATGGAGATGCGCCACGAGATCCGCCCTGAGGCGGACCGCAAAGAGGCCGAGGAAATCATCAATCAGGTGCTCGAAGAGACCGGCATCAAGCGCCGTCCGCTCATTCGCAACACCCTCATTGGTGCTATCGCTTTGGCCCCGATCCCGGCCATCTTCATGTTCCGAGATCTTGACCGCACGGGAAAGAACGCCGGCGCCATGGTCGAGCAGCTGCGCCACACCATGTGGGACGCGGATATCAGGCTGACCCGCGATCCTTCTGGTACCCCCATCAAGGCTTCGGATGTGCAGATCGGTTCGGTCTTCCACGTCATTCCCGAGGGTCTCGACGACGCCGAGGACGTGCTCAACGAAAAGGCCAAGGCCGTTGTTCTGTTGATGCGACTGGATCCAGACAAGATGGACATTTCCGCAGGCCGCGAAGACTGGCATTACGAGGGCATCGTTGCCTACTCGAAGATCTGCACCCACGTTGGATGCCCGGTCGCCTTGTATGAGCAGCAGACCCACCACTTGCTGTGTCCGTGCCACCAGTCGACCTTTGACCTTACGAAGGAATGCAAGGTCATCTTCGGTCCGGCCGGACGCCCGTTGCCGCAGCTGCCGATCAAGGTTGACTCCAACGGTTTCCTGGTCGCCCGGAGCGACTTCCACGAGCCTGTTGGCCCGAGCTACTGGGAGCGTGGCTAACCATGAGCAACACCACTGAATACACCCCGCAAACCCGAACCGGGCGGATCACCAACTTCGTCGATACCCGCGTTGGCGGTTCGGCGATGGTCAAGGAATTCGGTCGCAAGATCTTCCCGGACCACTGGTCGTTCATGTTCGGCGAGGTGGCACTTTACACCTTCGTGATTCTGCTGATTTCCGGAACGTTCCTGACATTCTTCTTCGATCCGACGATGACCCACGTGGTCTACAACGGTTCGTACAATCCGCTCAAGGGCATCGGCATGTCGGCCGCATACTCCTCGACGTTGGATATTTCCTTCGACGTGCGTGGCGGTCTGTTCATGCGCCAGGTACACCACTGGTCGGCAATTCTCTTTGTCGCTGCCGTTGCCGTGCACATGCTGCGCGTCTTCTTCACCGGTGCATTCCGCAAGCCGCGCGAACTGAACTGGGTTGTTGGCGGAACCCTGCTCATCCTGGCGATGGCTGCCGGCTTCACCGGCTACTCGCTCCCCGATGACCTGCTTTCTGGCAACGGCCTTCGCATTATTGACGGAGTCGTGAAATCGATCCCGATCGTCGGTTCCTACATTTCGTTCTTCCTCTTCGGTGGAGAATTCCCTGGCAACGCAGTGATCGGTCGTCTCTACGCCCTGCACATCATGATCGTGCCGGCCCTCATCTTGTTGATGATCGGCATGCACCTGTTCATGGTGATTGTGCACAAGCACACTCAGTACCCCGGCCCGGGCCGCACCAACGACAATGTCGTGGGTTTCCCGGTTGGCCCGGTTTACGCTGCCAAGGCAGGCGGCTTCTTCTTCATCGTCTTCGGAATCGTAGCCGCAATCTCCGGATTGCTAACTATCAACCCAGTCTGGAATTACGGTCCATACGATCCGTCACCGGTTTCGGCGGGCACACAGCCTGACTGGTACATCGGATTTGTTGACGGTGCCTTGAGACTGATGCCCGGAACACTGGGGAACTTCTCGTTGGAGTGGAACATCCCGTTCCCTTGGGGTGTGAACACGTTGAGCATGAATGTGCTCTTTCCTGCGCTGGTTCCGGCAGGCATAATGTTCACCTTGATGTTCGCGTGGCCATGGGTGGAAAGCTGGATCACGAAGGACAAGCGCGAACACCACCTGCTGGACCGACCGCGCAATGCTCCGTTCCGGACAGGTGTCGGCGTTGCTGGCGTAATCTCCTACTGTGTGATGTGGGCAGCCGCCTCCTCCGACCTTGTGGCAACTCACTTTGAGGTGTCGTTGAACGATGTGCTTTATTGGACACGGGCATTGTTCATCATTGGACCAATCCTCGGCTTCATCGTTGCCCGCCGTATCGCACTGGCACTGCAACGCAAGGACCGAGAGATCGTCCTTCACGGCAGAGAGACCGGAATCATCGAGATGTCACCCGAAGGCTCCTTCTCAGAACGTCACGCGGACCTGGACGTGTATAAGCTGCACAACCTGGTCAACTATGAGGATCGCCAGGTCATCCCTGCACAGCCGAACGCCACCGGGTACATTACCCGCAGCGAGAAGAGCCGCGGCGCCCTTTCGAAGTTCTTCTTCGAGGATCGTGTAGCTCCGGTGACTCCTTCCGAGTTGGCCGCCCTGCACGCCGAACACGGAAGCGGTCCGGCAGAGATCGAAGGTTCCTCCACGGAATCGCTCGAAAAGTAACATCTGCACGTACTGATTTCCAACTGCTGGGCCCACCGTTCGGTGGGCCCAGCAGTTGTTAATCGGCTTTGCAATCCTGCGCCGCGGGGTTCCTCTCGGCCAAGCCCGAGAATGACCGAGCTACCCACGCACCGCAGCCGAAGTCATGAAGCGGCCTAGGATCCCCGATACTCCATAGCATTTGAACTCGATGGCTGACGACCCACGAGGATTGCCCGTATACTGCCCTCCCCCATTTTTTCGCAAGGCCGTGACGGCCGGCAGCGGGTCGAGGTCCGATCACTAAGGAACGCGAACCCCAACACCGCTACGAACCGCAGCGCCGATGGACGGAAAGGGCAACCTTCTCGTGGCCGCAAGCGCGAACTGGAAGTCTGTCCAAGGGCAAGGACACAACTTCTATGCCATCGTGGGCTATCTGGCTGTGATCAGTCGGCGTGATGTTGAATTTTCGTTTTGGCGCGCTTTGGCGATTCTCCGCAACAAGCACGAGTCCGTCGATCGTGATGATGCGACGGACGGCGACACTCCCACCTGGGAGGGCTTACGGTCCCCTGCCTCCGGTTCCTGGAACCACGTAGTTGGGTCGTAGCCAAGCCGAGTTTCGGATCGCGTGGACGCGCTGCTCTGAGCCATCACGGGACGTCGTACGCCATTTGGCTCCCTCGTATTTGGGTCGAGGTTGGACAACCACCAAAACCTGGTCGCGGAGTCCCTCGAGAGCACTGATGAACCCGTCGGGTTCGGGCCAATTGCCGCTGTGATCCGTTGACGCTCAGCACGGCTCCCTCGACAACGCTGCGGAAGCCATCCCGACACGTGTCGGTTCCGGCCAAGCCGGCTATGTGGCAGCAGCGTCGCAATATGCGCGAGAACCCACAGCCCCACTGGTGCCGGACATTCGCCTACGACCGGCAGCGCAGAGAAGGTCCCCGCCGCGAAAACGCCCGGTGACGCTGTTTTGGCCAAGAGCGACAGATAATACAGAACCGCGTGGGCCACTCGCCAACCACGATATGACTAGGGACATGCCGATCCTCGGCAGCAGTACGTGCAAGAAACAGCGCAGCAGCACCAGTACGAGTGCTGTTAAGTGACCGTTTCTGAAACCGGCAGTCCACGTAAGTGAAACCGCACCGCCACGGACCGGGTACCGGCCACCAACCATCGCTGATGTCCGGCACCCGTATGAGCCCGCCCTGTATCGTTACG
>NZ_BAABLK010000092.1:0-91463 GCF_039544305.1 Paeniglutamicibacter antarcticus | reverse complement strand
GTTGGTTCCCCGGGGTGGGGGTGGCTGGTTCCTGCTGATGAGTCGATGGTCATGGTGTGGTTTCCCTCCTGCCTTCAGCCTCTATTCTCGTTCAAGAAGCGGTCTCTAACGAGTCTGGCTGATAGGGCTGCGTCTGATCGGTTGCCTGTTCCTTCACCGGCGTTCTCCTTGTCTTGTGCACCTGTTGAATCCTTATCTACCGGATAAATGGTTCTGTCCCAGGCAGGCTTTGCCCTTTCATTCTGGCATGGCATCGCGATGCTTGTAGGTGGGAAAACTCGTGGATCCGGGTATGGAGTGGCATTGAAGTGTGCCCTGGAAATATGGCGACAGGTTCTTGTCCCCCAGGGTCCACCAAAGACTTCTCAACCCCACAGCTCCATGCAAGACTGGTTTTTGTCCACATCACAAGAAGAAGCAGGTATGAGCATGATTGAAAAAATCCATGACCTCGGCGTGAAAAGCGAATACGCATACATCGGCGGTTTCGCCTCGATTGCGTTGTCCTTCACTTCTTGGCTGATTAGCCGCGGCAAACCATCGCACAGTCGTGCACAGTCTGATCGCTGGGGAATCTTCGTCGGCCACTGGGCCCCGACCTTCTTCGCCATCGGCATCGCACTACGCCTCGAAGAGAAAAAGAAGTAACCTCAACGCCACCAAGTAGCACCACAGGCATAACCCCTACGATCCTTGGCTATCCCCTGCCCAACGCTGGTCCAGGATCGCCAAAGACGGACGACATTTTTCGTGCGTAATCCGTCGAGTGTGGTTATGCTGGCTTGGTCAGTACGTTCGGTCAAAGGAAGGCAGAAAAGTATGGGACTCGGAGACAAGATCAGCAACAAGGCCCAGGAAGCCACCGGCAAGGCCAAGGAAGGCCTCGGCGATGCTACCGATAACAAGAAGCTGCAGGCCGAAGGCGTAAAAGACCAGGCTGCCGGCAAGACGAAGCAGGCCGGCGAAGACGTCAAGGACTCCTTCAAAAAGTAAGCTTCCTTCAACCACTGCATTAATACCAAGAAGGACGGAACCGAAATTACGGTTCCGTCCTTCTCCTGTTTACCCGACATCCCGGCTCATACCGACAGGACCCCGATAGCGTTCCCCCATTTTTCGTTGATTGGAGGCTTGAGGGTGGCCGAGGACTAGGCATTTGAACCTATTTTCGCTATCACTGTCCCCTTCGTAGCCGTCGTATCCGCGAACAGAGCATCAGCTCCTTCTGCTTTTCCTGCCATCTTGCTGCTGCGGCGGTGTGCAAAAGAATGGCGCAGCGTTTCTGTCACTGTCATAGTTGAAGTATCGTCCCGCACGGATGAACCTGGTTGGACATCTCATACAAGGAGCATCACATGCAGTTGCCTGTGTCCCGCGGGCCTATCGGTTCCGCTCTCATCGAAGCCTTGGAAACAAGCGATCTAGGGTTTTCTTTCGACCAAGTGCATGGGCTGTTGGATTCCGCATTGCCTGCGTGTGATGTTTTGTACGACGAGGATCTTCAACTGGTTTTGTTCATCCTCTATGAACTCCACTATGCAGGGTTTGAGGGGATCGATGACCGGTGGGAGTGGCATCCGCGGTTGATTGAATTGCGGGCAAGGATCGAGGACGTACTCGAAGCACGGCTGCGCGAGGCGGCCGGCAACATACCCGAGATTGAACCGCGTGCGGAGGTTGTCGCTGAGGCCTTGTTTTCCATGTCTCAAGACACCGGGGGGCCTTCGGTGGCTTCCTTTGTGGCACGCCATGCAGACCTGGACCAGGCCAAGGAATTCTTGATTCACAAATCCGTGTATCAACTCAAGGAAGCGGATCCACACACGTGGGCGATTCCACGCCTGGCAGGACGTGCCAAAGCTGCGCTGGTGGAGATCCAGGCAGATGAGTATGGCGGCGGACGTAGCGGACACATGCACTCCGAACTTTTTGCACGCACCATGGAAGGCCTGGAATTGGATTCGTCTTTCGGTGCCTACATCAACCAAATCCCCGCTATCACCCTGGCCTCGGTCAACACCATGTCCCTGTTCGGGCTGCACCGCCGCCTCCGGGGGGCCATCTGCGGGCATCTGGCGATTTATGAGATGACATCCTCGATTCCCAATTCGAGGTACGCCCGCGGATTCCGTCGGCTGGGGTTCGAATCCCCGGTCACGGATTATTTTGATGAGCATGTCGAAGCCGATGCCGTGCACGAACAGATTGCGGGCCGGGATCTGGCCGGTGGACTGGTTGAAGAAGATCCCAGTACGGCCGAACAAGTATTCTTCGGTGCTGCGGCCGTCTGTTACCTGGATGATTTGGTGGGGCGTTGGCAATTGGATGCTTGGGAACAACGACAATCCTCACTGCGAAAAAGTTTGGTCCAGGCATGAACGAGCGCACCGAAATTACCGTGTGTCCCCAGGGTCCCTTGCTGGTGCGAGGGGATTTTGAGATTCTCGACGCCCATGGGGAGCCGGTTCCTCGAAGTCGGGAAACGGTGGCGCTGTGCCGGTGCGGAAAATCAGCAATCAAACCCTTTTGCGATGGGACCCACAAGCTCATCAAGTTCGAAGCAAACTAACGAATCCTCATGCACTGCCTTGGCTGCACCGCGAATCCTTAACGATCGAGAAATCTAAGTTCTCGGGATCCAACGGGACCGAGCCCGAGGACTGCATGAAGCAGTATCCTCAGCCGAAAACCTTCCACGGCCAGGCAGTCACATCCCGGACTCCCTGGCCCGTGGCACGTTACCGGCTTTGGTGTTTGATGCTCATACAGGTCCCTTCGGTTCGTCCTCACTATTGATGTAAGGCAAGGAAAACATGCGCACTTTCGGAATCGAAGAAGAGTTCTTCTTCATTCGCCCCGACACCGGGTACCCTGCAGCTCCGCCACAAAGCCTGCACGAGCAAATCGAAGAGCTGGATGCTGGAAACGACACAATCCATTCGGAATTACTCGCCTGCCAACTCGAAACCAGCTCACCGGTCTTCACCCACTCTCAAGAAGCCATAGACTCCGTTTCGCGTATGCGGCGAACGCTTTCAGGTCTAGCGGCGGAAGCGGGGCTGCAACTTCACGCTTTAGGCACCCCTCCGCGGATCCAACCAACCGCTGCTACGATCTCCGCCTCGGATCGCTACCATGCCATCAACAAATTTTGTCCTGCGATCGCCGCGGAACACTACATAGGCAGTACCCATGTACATGTGGGTGTCGAGGACCTCGAGTCCGGGGTCAAGGCCCTGAACTCATTGCGTCCGTGGTTGCCATTGTTGACCGCATTAGGTGCCAACTCGCCGTATTGGCGTGGGGCAGACACCGGATTCGCTTCTTGGCGTGCCATCCACAACCGACGGTGGTCAGTGCAGGGAATCCCGCCCTACTTCGCCGGGCCCGAGGATTACTCCGAGCGCATGGAGTTCCTGCTTTCCTCCGACGTGGTTCTGGATGACGGTCATATTGGTTGGGGCGCTCGGCTCTCGACCAAGTACCCCACGGTGGAGGTCAGGGTTGCCGATGCCCAACTTCAAACAGCCGACACGGTCTTACTGGCACTGATCATCCGTGCATTAGTCACCACGGGGCTAGGCCGTGCCTCAGCGGTGCCCACTGCTCCGCCGGAAGTCTACGATGTCGCTCATTGGCAGGCAGCGAAATTCGGTATTCAAGGAAACCATTTGAACCTGCGTACCGGAACCAAGACCAGCATGGCCGCGATGTTCGAAGAACTGCTGATCTACACCAAGGATGCACTGGCCCAAAGCGAAGACACCGGATACGTCGCAAATGGGTTGGAGCGAATCATGCGGCAGGGGAACGGCGCGATGGTGCAACGTCAGCACTTTCATGCTGGCGGGTTTAGCGAAGTCCTTGAACGATCCGCGTCCTGGTTCCCCATGTAGCTTCAGATAGCTCCGTCTGGGGCGAGAACATCCAGCGGAGATCTACGAGGGGCGCCAAGGCGCACGGGTCGTGGTCCTTGGGGTGGTTTCGACCCTTGTGCCCAGTATCCTGGCCGTGACGCGGGGGTCTGCGGATCAGGGTGATGAGCTGTTCAGGTGTTAGGTGACAGGGTTCCCAACAGGCTTCCTTCGAATGCTTCGAACAACTCTTGAATATTCTTGTATACCTCAAGTGCTCCGGCCTCGCGCAGTTCTGCTTCGCTCGTACCACCAGAGGCAATCCCAATCGATGGTATCGCCAGCTTTGAGGCGGCCAAGACGTCCCATACCGAATCCCCCACACACACCGCATTCTCCGCCGTGAAATCACCCTGGGTGAGAGCCGCTTGGAGAATGTCGGGAGACGGTTTGGTATTCTGCGCATCAGCAGAGCAAGTAGCGGCGGTGATGGCGTCTTCAGCGTCAATGATGCCGCGCAAGACACCCAAATCCTGCCTCGAGGCCGAAGAGGCAAGAACCGTGACCAATCCCTTCGCGGCGCATAATTCCAGTAAATCCGCGGCTTTTTCGAAAGGTCGCAATCCGGGCCAGTAGGTGGCAAATACAGCGCCGTGGGTCGCTTCGAGTTCGGCGTCCTCTTCCCGGTTCCGTTCTTCACCCAGCAGGTGCTCTATGAGCTTGGAGCCTCCCATGCCGATCGCACGGTTGATTTCCGCCATGGGAACATCATGACCAAAACGACGGAAAGCCTGCCACCATGCCATCGTGTGGTGAAAGTTTGAATCAACCAAGGTGCCGTCCACGTCGAACAAAACTCCATACCGCTTACCCATTCGCGTCACCTCATCCGGTATATGTTGCTTCCACATCCAGCGTTGCGCCAGACAGCGCACCCACCACTGGTCGAATCGATCCTAAAGGAAAGACCCTGCGCTCTCCACCGTTTTAGCTCGATTCTCGGATTCTGCGATAGTCCCCGCTGGCTGAGGAGCCGATTGCTATTCCCCTCCTATCCCCTGCCTCCAATGTAACGGCCGCCCTCACAGGCTTCTGTTGGCCCAGAACGAGTTTCAGGGTTCACAATCCCCACCAAGGAGTTTTTACCCGAGACGCAGCCACCTTCTGGCGTGTTTCAAAGCAAAATCCTGAATGGAGTTGGCAGGTTCATGTAAGTAATGGACACATCGGTGAGCAGCTTCCGGGAGGCAGGAGTGTGTCCCAACGACCAAAGTATTGCTATTGCCCTGCTTCGCTGTTTAACTGGAATGGAAATTTTCGTTTCACCTACTGAGGAGCCAAGAAATGAAGGCATTGACCTGGCAAGGCAAGCGGAATATCGAATACACCGAAGTCCCGGATCCGCAGATCCAGGAACCCACTGACATCATCATCAAAGTGACCTCAACGGCAATTTGCGGCTCAGACCTCCATCTGTATGAAGTTTTGGGTCCATACATGCACGCCGGGGACATCATCGGGCACGAGCCAATGGGTATCGTCCAGGAAGTGGGTTCCGCGGTCTCCCGGGTCAAGGTCGGGGACCGCGTCGTCATTCCCTTCAATGTTGCCTGCGGTCACTGCTGGATGTGCGACCGGGACCTGCAGTCACAGTGCGAAACGACCCAGGTCCGCAGTCACGGCAAAGGTGCCGCCTTCATGGGGTTCTCCGAGCTATACGGCAGTGTGCCAGGTGGGCAAGCAGAATACCTTCGTGTGCCCCACGGTGACTATGGCGCGATGGTGGTGGGCAGCGAGCTGCCCGATCACCGATACCTCTTCTTGTCCGACATCCTGCCCACCGCCTGGCAAGGCGTCGACTACGCGGACGTTCCTGATGGCGGCACCCTCGCGGTATTCGGTTTGGGTCCTGTGGGCCAGCTGGCCGCAAGGATCGGGGTGCATCTGGGTCACCGGGTCATCGCCATCGACCCAGTTCCCGAGCGACGAGACATGGCATCGCGGCATGGCGTGGAAGTCCTTGATTTCTCCAAGGACATCGTTGCGGAGCTGCAGGAAATGACCAAGCGGGGACCGGATTCCATCCTTGATGCCGTTGGTTTGGAAGCGCACGGGTCCACCGGCGGAAAACTGGTGCAGGCCAGTGCCGGGTTGATGCCCAAGAAGTTGGGGCAGAAAGCCATGGAAACGATTTCCGTTGACCGGACCTCGGTCCTGCACACGGCCATCGCCGCCGTGCGTCGAGGCGGAACGGTTTCCCTCAGCGGGCTTTACGCCGGCGCAGCCACACCGATGCCAATGGTTGACCTGTTCGACAAACAGATCCAACTGCGCGAAGGACAGTGCAACGTCCGCAGCTGGACCCAGAAGCTGCTGCCCTTCACCGAAGATCCCAAGGATCCGCTGGGACTCGATGACCTGGTGACCCACACCGCTCCCCTCTCGCGCGGACCCGAGCTGTATGAGACATTCCAAAAAAAGCAGGACGGTTGCATCAAGGTCGTACTGGAGCCCTGATCGGCGGATAGGTCACCTGGAATCCAAGCAAGTGAGGGGGCCACGACGGGTTGTCGTGCCCCCCCTCATCGGCCAGGTCCGCTTTGTCGCTCGAGTGTTGCCTCATGGCGGACCGTGGTGGGTTGCCTAAGAACTGCTTATTCGGCGTCGAGCATCATGTGCTGGGCCCAGGCAATTGAATCATTTCGATCGGGGAACCTTCAGCTTCGCTGTCCCCCGTCGCGCCAATCTTCTGGAGAACCCGCACGGTGGCCGCACGGGGAACAAGAACAAGATAGCCATGACGTCGTGAACGCTTAGCTCCCTGGATATCTCGTGGAGATCAGGGGTCGGTTATCGGGTGGATAAAATAAGGGCTAATCTTCGTGGCATCAAACAACTGGGAGTCACATGTGAGGTGTGGGGTGGAATGACTGCGCTGGGAAGTCCTGCTCCTGTGGGGAATTCGAGCAACTACAGTGCAAAGTGCTATCCAGGTCATGCTTTTCGCACATATCCTCAGTAAATGCGCCCTTGCCGTGTTGGGAAGGGTTGGATTTTACATTTTCTTGATAACTCTGCGAAGGAGTCAGCTGTCGATGCGGATCTGCTCACGTTCTTCGAAAACAGCTCGGAGGGCCGTCCCATGCGAATAGCGGTCTTAGCGCATCTGCACCATCCGATCTCTCAGCCCTTTGCCGGAGGCATGGAATCACACACGGGCCACTTGGTGGCCGGCCTTTCCTCCCGGGGGCACGATGTCACGCTTTTTGCCAAGGAAGGCAGTAACCCTTCGTGCGCCTTCGAGCCGGTGCTGGCACAGGAATTTAGTGTTGCCGGATACCCGGAGAGCCATGGGAGACATCGCCAGCATGCGGCCTTGGACGGCGCCATGGACCTCGCCATCAAGAGTGTTCGCGCTGGAAGGTTCGATGCAGTCCTGAATAACTCTCTGAGCCCTCTGCCCCACCTGCAGCTTACTTCGGTACCGACATTGCATGTCCTGCATACCCCCGTGCTGCCCCGTTTGGCCGAGATTTTTGGTTCCGCTGGGTGGGAATCTGAGCCGGCGCATCGTCACATCACCGTGTCCCATGCCAATGCCATCCATTGGCGCAGCTGGTTGCCAGAGATATCGGTCATCCACAATGGCATCGCGTTGAACAGCTGGATGAGTGACGTCGCGGTCGAACCCGGAACCGCGGCCTGGACCGGGCGTATCACCCCGGAAAAGGGAACCCATCTGGCTATTGCCGCGGCCCGGGCAACCAGCATGAAATTGCGGATCGCCGGACCAGTCCAGGATCACGAATATTTCCGGTCCCTCATCGAGCCCGAGTTGGACGCCGACATCACCTACCTGGGACACCTGGACCAGCCGTGCCTACGCCAGGTGATCGCTGCGGCCCAGGTGTTCATTTCCTCCCCGTTGTGGGAGGAACCTTTTGGGCTCACCACACTCGAAGCCATTGCCTGCGGCACTCCGGTTGCCGCACTTCCGGCAGGGGCCATGAGTGAAATCATCAGTCGACGCTCCGGTGTTGTTGCCACCCACAGAAACGCCCACGCACTGGCAAACGCCATCGTCTTGGCCAGGGAAATGGACCGCCAGGAAGTGCGTGACAGCGCCCAGGCCTTTGGTCTTGATTCGATGATCACCGCCTACGAGAGGCAACTGCGTTCGGTGCTGCGGGTACCACAGGATGCTCAGGGACGGTTGAGGTGAATTTCAAGGTCTCCTATTATGCGCATCATTTTGGCACCGGACACGTGCGTCATGCTCGCCGTCTGACGGAACTCGAGGGCCTGAGCGTACAGGTAGCTAGCACTGGGCCACGCAGAAACGACCTGCTGCCGGCAGTCGCGGACTATGTGGCTCTTCCTCCCGATGCCGGCCCAGACATACCGGTGGGACGAATGCGCGAAGACGACTACCTTCACTATGCTCCGGTGGGTCCTGCCATCCAGCAGCGCTTTTCCATGTTGAACCAAGCCTGGGCCCGCTTTGCCCCGGATGTGGTGATGGTGGATGTGTCTGTCGAGGTTGCTCTGTTCGCTCGTTTGAGCGGTTATCCCGTGGCATTTCGGCGGATGCCAGGGAACCGTCAAGATCATGCGCACCAACTGGCCTATGCACTTTCCGATGCCCTCTTCGGCTACTTTCCAGCTTCGCTGGAGGATCCTGAGCACTTGGAAGCTTTTGGCGACAAGAGCCATTATCTGGCAGTTCCCCAACCCAAGGTGGATCCCTTCCTCCAGACCCGTTCGACAGGTTCCCGTCGCAGTGTCGTGGTCCAAACATCCTTGGCTGCCTCGATCCCTGTGAGGTATCTGGCTGCCGCGGCAGCGTCTTCGCCGGGTTGGCAATGGGATGTGGTGGGTTCGGTGGATGGCACGGGAAGCAGGTTGCCGGAAAACATGAGACTGCACGGTGTCCTCCCGGACCCAGGTCCGATTTTGCGCAGCGCTGACGTGGTGATCAGTTCCGCTGGCCATAATGCTGTTGTTGCCGCGGCAGAGAGCGGAAAACCGGTGTTGCTGATTCCCGAGGCTCGACCCCACGACGAACAGCTGCATTTTGCCCGCGCGCTTAACCGTTCGGCTACGGTTGCTTACCTGGAATCCTGGGACCTGCCGACGAACTGGGAGAGGACACTGGATGAGGTTGTGGCATCGGATCCGCACGCGCTATCTAACTCCCTGTTTGTGCCTCGGACCAGTTTCGCCGCGACAGTGGAATCGATGCTTTCAGCATGCATACATCAAGCACGCGCGTGAAGTGGTTATCAGTAGGGTTCGTTGCTTTGGGAGGAGTGAATTTCTGCCTCGGTCGGGACACGGCGCACGCTAATTTCGGTAGCCAAAGGATCCCACTCCAGCAGACCCATCGAGGTGAAGGCGCCGAGCCAACCTTCCATGGGCCAGGTATCCCAGCGCGCGTGGAACGCACGGGCATTGAGAACAATGGCATCAAAGTGGTTCAAGGGTGGCTTGTGCACTGCGTGATGCTGGTGGAACAACGGCTCGACCACAAAACGCATCGGCACCCCGGCAACACGTGCCCTGAAGGCCAAGTCGGTGTCCTCGGCGCCATAGCCGGCAAATCCCTCGTCGAATCCACCCAGTGGTGCGAAAACCTTGGCTTCGATGGCGAAACCCAGCGACCAGAACATCTCGTGGTGCGAGCTGTTAGTGTTTCGCGCCAGGTGTTTGCGTGCATGGTGGGATACAGAGGCTGCCAACAACGAGGCATCACCAGCTGCCGGTGCTTCTTCCAGTGGTCCCCGAAGGTACCGTGGCTCCGCCATCGCCAGCACCGGGCCAGTTTGCAGGGCATCGAGCAATGCCGTGAACAGTGTCCTCGAGGGAATGCAATCCACGTCCAGGAACACCAGATTGGGGTGTTCGGCGGCGCGCGCTGCGGTGTTGCGGGCACGTGCCAACGGCAGGCCGGCATCACCGACACCCGTGGAAACGTGCAGGACCCGCAGTGGCACACAACAGGCCACTGGTTCTGGATATGGTTCGTCCATATACACAAGTACTACTTCATGGGGAAGCTCCGTCGAGCGGCCCACCCCCTCCAGCAGGCTCCGCAGGTGTCCTGTCCTCCCATGGGCAATCACCAGCACCGAAAATTTTCGTTCCTGCATGTTCCGCCTTCCTGGTTCAGTGCACCGCAGGTACGTGGGGACACATCCACACCGGTATCCATCCAGCATACGTTCAGGACCCTTTTATCTACTCCACCGAGGAGAACCCCTTGAGCTTCATTGCCGAAAGTCGACCGATCAGGGTCGCATCTGTTCCACGAAGCCAGATTTATATCCGTCATCTTGAGGTGCCCGAGGCGAAGAACAGTCCTATGGTTCTTAGGCTCCCTGATCCCCCACCCGATGGCGGAGCACGATCCCGCCAATCGGGCTGGTGGCCTCCAGCAATGTTGTCCGCGGCATGGGTGAAGGACCATCATGAAGACTTTGACGTGATGCACCTCCACTTCGGGTTCGACGCTATTGGTCCCCAACAAATGCGTGAACTCGTTGCAGAGCTGCGTCGGCACCGCAAACCCTTGGTGTATACCGTGCACGACCTCATTAATCCGCATCAGCAAGATCCGGCGGCGCACCGTGCCCTACTTGACGTGCTCATCCCCGAAGCCGACACACTGATCACGCTGACTTCAGGTGCCGCCCGGGAAATACATGACCGTTGGGGTGTCCACGCGAAGGTGCTTCCTCATCCGCACGTGGTGGATTTTGAAACCATGGAAAGGATCCGTGCGTCCCGCGACCCGGGCCCCTGCAGAAGGATCGGGGTACACCTCAAGAGCCTACGGCCCAACATGGACCCGCGTATCCTCGCCCCGTTGGCTCGCATCACTGCACGCTTGCCCCGTGTGAAACTACAAGTCAATATCCACACCCAGCCGATGAATCCAGAACACGCCGAGTACCAACCACAACTAGCTAGGATGCTGCAGGCAGGTGCAGAGGCCGGGCAGTGGAAACTGGTGGTCCACGAGTACTTCAGTGAACCAGAACTCTTCGCCTATTTGGCCTCCTTGGATATCAGTGTCCTGCCCTACCGATTCGGAACCCATTCAGGCTGGCTGGAAGCGGCGTTGGATGTGGGAACCCACGTCGCGGTACCCGATTGCGGACACTACACGGACCAGGACGCGTCTCTGGCTCAGTTCCGACTCACCTCCGGAGGGGTCGATGAGGACTCACTCGACCAGGCGGTGCGATCCCTTCTTCGCCGGAAGGATCTTCCCGGGTTGGATGCGACAGGACGTCGGATCCAGCGTCAGTATCTCGCCAACACCCATCATGAGGTATACGCCGAGCTCATGATAAATCGACAACCGGATGCCTCTAATCACTTGGCAGATATTCGGGGACACGCCGATGCTTGATCCGTGCCTGCGGATGGGGCGCCACCTGGGGCTAACGAATCAGGAAGGGATGTAAACGTTGGTGCCTCAATTCGGAGACCGGTCAAAGACCTGGGAAACCTGCTCAGTACCCCCAAGAGCTGCACTTTTATCCTGCCTCTTCGCATCCGCGGACTGGTAAAAATTTCATTCAGCAGCTGGCGGGAAGCCAGCCCGAGTGAGCTTGACCTCGTGCTGCTGGAGCTAGTATTCGTGCATGAATTTACGGATCAGCTCATGGATGTCTCATCCGTTGACACCTATCAGGTGGTCGGCATCGATCAGTAGGATTATGCCTGGTTGCTGACAACCAGCGTGACGTCGAAGAAATCGGCATATCCTGGGTATCGCGTTCTCAGTCTCGTGGTGATGCCGAACCGCATCGGCGGATAGCCGGTCTGCAACGCACAGATGATCGCAGTTCTTTCCTCTTCAGTGGCGTGAGAAAGAGCCTCCCCCACACCGTTGGTGATCTGAACAAAGCGCAGCACTAACCCCCTCCGCTCTGTCGCCCGTGCGTTGTACCCTCGTTGATAGCCTTCCAAAATAGGCCGCACCACCTCCACCCCGTAGGAACGGTAGGCCTGAAGCACCAGATCTCCGGTGTCATATCCGGGATGGTGTGCATTGCTTTGGGGAACTACGACAATTTTGGCACTCAACCCATGTAAACGATCCGCCGCATATTCCCCAAGTTCCCCAGCTAGCACCATGAGCTCATTGATCGAACTCACTTCAGTGTCCTTCCTGTAGGTCGGCGACTCCCTACGTCTCAAGCTACGGACCACCTGAAACTAAACACTTCAGAGGCGTACAACGGGCATTGTTCTAAGACCTATCATCCGTGGGTGCCGCCTTGGGATCAAGGCCTGCCACAAGACCATCTATCCGTTCAATGCCCGCATGTAGT
Source organism: Paeniglutamicibacter antarcticus (assembly GCF_039544305.1). NCBI lineage: Bacteria > Bacillati > Actinomycetota > Actinomycetes > Micrococcales > Micrococcaceae > Paeniglutamicibacter > Paeniglutamicibacter antarcticus. The sequence continues at coordinate 79,267 of NZ_BAABLK010000092.1, read as the reverse complement.
TTTCCCACCATGGACCAGAGAACTGGATGTTGTTTATGAATCTCCTCCATCGATTTTCCTGCGGCGGTGAGCGTTGAAAGGTCAAAACTGACATTGGTGCGTGCCCCTGCCAGCGTGGATCGCAAGGCGCCGAATCCAACGACGACATCGGCAATAAGTGCCCGGTTTCCATGGGTGGAAAGCCAGGCCAGGTCTTCGATGGCTTCGAGCGCTCTCTGGCCCAGAACCGCGGAGGCTTTGGCCGCCTCCACCGAGGCCTCGGATATTGCAGAATCTCGGGCTGAACCCGGATTCATCCGAAAGGCGGCACCAAACGCTTTGGACGCCGCTGAATCTTCATCAGCCAACCTCAATGCCTCGTGGCGCAGTGCGCGGGCTCGTGGGAGGATGCTGCTAACTTCCAGGCCCGATTCTTCGGAAGCTTGGCTATAACCGGCAACCATTGACGTCAAGGAAGCGGCGACGGCAAGCATCAAACCAGCGCCTGCGCCACCGCCCGGCGATCCTGTGGACTGGGCCAGAGCCCACGTCCATTCTTCAACAGTCGTGTTCTGCGTCGTGATCTCCACGGGGTCACTCATGACACATAGTGTGCCTTAAAGATCTACGTTTAGCTTCGATTTTGCAGTATTGGCGACGAAACAGAATTCCTTACAGAGAATTCAATGCCGCGGAGCACCGGTTGGACCCCAAACTACGGATAGCACTGTGCTTGGTGTCAGCAACTACACGGTGGGCCGTTCCGCTCGACGCAGATACTGATACACCGTTTCCCGACTCAAACCGTATTCCTTGGCCAGCTGCATCTTGGGAACCCCCGCCAAGGCACTGGCAACCAACTCACTGACCTGCTCAGGACTCAGCGAACGCTTGCGCCCCTTATAAACACCGCGAGTTTTGGCCAAGGCAATTCCTTCGCGCTGACGTTCCTTGATCAGGGAGCGTTCAAATTCAGCGAAGGCCCCCATGACCGAGAGCATCAGGTTCGCCATGGGGGAGTCCTCCCCCGTGAACACAAGACCTTCTTTCACGAATTCCACCCGGGCGCCCTTGCCGGTCAGCTTTTGCACCACCGAGCGAAGGTCATCCAGGTTGCGGGCCAGGCGGTCCATCGAATGAACCATCACGGTATCCCCGGTACGGGCAAATCTGATCAGCTCATCGAGCTTCGGCCGCTTCGTGTCCTTGCCCGAAGCATGATCGGTGAACACCTGGTCCAGACTTTGTCCTTCGTGAGTATTCGACTCTTTGGGGACCACCCATTATTGCCGTTGGGGACCACCGATATTGCCGTTGGGGGCCAGTACCTCCCCGCGTGGCAGCCACCGGCCTCCAGCGGGTTCCACCTGATTCTGCACGGCGCTGTTCCTCTCGCGTCACGTGTGCCTTCCGTCTCAGAACCGGATAGTGCGGAGGGCATAGCGGTCCATGAACATCCTCTCCGCGGCCGCCGGTGCGAACCCTTCTGCAGACAACGCGTGCAGAACACGCAGGGCCGAGCCGCAGCTGTGTTCCCTCGGCGCGCGCTCGGCGCGCGCCGCTTGCGGAGGCGCGTCCCGGCAGGGTGCCTGGGCAATGGCTCCACTATCGTCGGCAGGACCAACTCACGTCGCGGCACCCACCACCCCGCCGGCAAAGCGGCTCCCGGCAATGCCACTGATGGCTCCCACGGACAATATTCGCGTTTTCCTGCGCTGGTCCCCACGCGCAATATTGCTGGCCCCCAGACAGTCAAATATTCATTCGAGCTGGCGCTGCTCATTTTGATCCAATGTGCTGACCCGCACGTATCCCAGTCGTTGACCTGCCACTGACTCCCCCAACATTTACGAAAAACCGGTTATTTGTCAGGTTAGATTCTATGAGCTCGACCAACCCATGTCCATTAATGGGAATTTGAACCCTAGTGTGACATCATTCGAGATACTTGGCTTACGTCTAGTTGGGGTATACCCCAAACTGACGAACGTGTTTTCAACGGAAGTCGGCCGGCAGCGTGAGAGACCCAGTCGAAGTTGCACCGACCAGTAAGTGCAACTCAGATTCCTGCCCAGGATCAAGATCCGGATTTATTCATCCCTTCATATCACCTACCCTCCTTCTCAAAACTCGATTTGGGCCCTTGGCTCGATCAACCGTTTCGGGGGCAAGCTATTTGCGGATCCCTCCGACCAAATGTTGACGCTTCTCTTTGCCGGGCGGATTCCCTGTGGCAGGACGCCGCACGGCAGTAAGGAACGATAGGCCTTGAAGTTATCGATTCGAACTTTTGTCGCATTCCTTCGTTTCCGAGAAGTGCCACCACCCAGCGCGCCACTCGGGACGTCCTCCGGGCATCGGGCCTTTCCGAGCAGGAAGGGCCTCAGCTGTGCAGACCACTTCTGACTGTGATGACATACCGGTTCTTCATTGTGGCTGCACACTAACCCAATTCGGTGGTATTCGTTGCTAGAGTCATCACAATGAGCTCGACTCCAAGCGTGCCGCCAGCGGCGTTCCCGCCTCCCTACCATCCTCACACTGCAGTTCCAGCAAAGGGGATGGTCTTTCGGCTGACAACGGGGAAGCTCAAAATTGACGATACGGTCCCGGACACTGACTGGATTCTTCCGATCAATAAGTCAATGGGCGCGTGCACCGCACCAGGCTCAGACGCGAAACGCGACTGCTATGGGCACTCTGTATTCACAGATATCCAGGACTTGGTGAAGGCCCAACAGAGCACCCCGTGGGCCCGAAAAAAATCGATATCGTCAGTTGATCTGACGTGCGGTTGGATCGACGCGAGCCCTAGAAGCGGTGACTCTCATCATGACTGGTGGCCCGAGCCGCTAACCCATATCCCGACAGCAACCTGTGTGGCGGAAAAACCATGACACTTGTACCTGCGACTGACACTTTCCTCGGGCCCCTTGAAATTTCGGAAGTCTTTTTTGAACATGACGGGCCGCGCCTCTTCGTCGCACAGAACCGCGCGGGGAACCTCTACTTGGCTAACTGTGTAGACGAGGATGAAGAGGAATACACCGAAACCTATCTCTACGTTTCGGTGTCCCGCGATCGGATGAATCTAGCTCGTAGCGGATACATCCCTCTGCGGGAGGTATATACCCAAGCAGAAGATCGCTTCGTATATAAAATTACGGCTGAATATGGGAAGGCCAATCCCGGAAATCGACTTGAGACAATTCCTGCTGATCAAATACAGGATGACTGGCTTCCTCTTGCCGAAGCGCGGTTGGAGATCGCAACTGAAACTCTCCCCTCTTTCAATCAGGAAAAGTTCAGAACTGACTCCGAGGGGGAATTTAGAACTCGTATCGCACTAGAGATATTTCCCGCCGACATGCTTCGAACCGAGGTTTCACTCCGTTCAATGTCTCGACTGGCAGGATCCTTTCAAGACACAGTTGACTCGCTGGCGCAAGAAGAGCGTGGCCGGCCGACGGCTCGAGGGCTGATACCCGAAGAAATTCTCCAGGAATCAGAACTCGTTTTCACCGGCGCCCTAGCAGCATCATTCGTCATGGTTCTTGCGCCAAAATCAAGCCCTACACTGATCGGGCACGACCTAATAAACAGATCGACAGAGAGATTGCTCGAGCTTCTACAAGCTGCCGACTCGCAAGAAGAGTTGACGAGGCTACTTGGCGGATATGGCATGAGGGCTCAAAGTAAATTCCGCAGCCTTTTAACGATGCTTTCAGACGACGAGACCGGAGCAGGCGTGTTCTTGGCTGATCATCGTGGGCATCTGAGCGTTGCTAAAATTGGCCTCGAATCGGTCCGGAAAGCTCTGTCGATCATTGATAATCGAAGCCCTGATAGTGAGAAGTTGGAACTATCCAGAGTTACGTTGGTTGGCGTTAATCTCCGGACCGGCATCTTCGAGCTCTTCGACAACGTTGCTGGGCAAAGGTATTCGGGACAGATGGCACCTGAGGCCAAAGCCCAGATGTCTGGGCTTCCTACGGGAGAAGATCACTTTTACACTGCATCTCTCTTGAGGACCATGGAGTACTCAACTATGACGACTGATGTATCTAGCAGCTATCGCTTGTTGGACATTCGCCCCGTCAAAGAGGGCCTCTGACGAAGACCAACTGAGATGACCGGCATCCGAGTCAGCATTTGCCTATGGAAAGACTTATCATTCCCTGCAGACTCTGGCTCTCAGCTAACCTCTTAGCACTTCGTGTAGCCCCTCCCACGCTTTGGTGCGCTCTGGTGAAGCATCCCCGGAATCATGACGCCGTTTTGTGGACAGCATGATTCCGGGGATGCTTCTCTCTCAGTCATCAAGCCGTCGGTTTGAGATTCAAGATCGATTCTATTGTCGGGACCTGTGGGGCATTTGAAGACGGAGTCAATGCGCGCTAGCTGAGAACCTCTCATTAGGTAGTGTCCACTTTGGAAGTCTGTTCAACCATGCCAAGGTCGGAAAAGTGCGACATTGAACCCAGTAATCCGACGATTGATCAGTGCCCGCAGCATTTGCTGATAGAAATATAGCTGGGTGTCCGTTTGAGCGGCAATTTTCTAGGAGTGTCATGTCCAAAAGCATGTTCGAGGTCTACTTGAACGAGGTGACGGACGAAGGGCTCCGAGCAAGGCTGAAGGCCGAGTTCGAGCGCACCACGAAGAAGTTCGGACTTGTCTTTGAACGGCACTCTCCCGAAGGCATCCGGATGCCCCAGTCCCAGGTGCGCCGAGGTCGCACAGTCATCCGCGAAGCCGACGGCACATTCCACAAGGTCCGTGCCATCAGCGGTGACTCTGTGACTCTTGCAGACGAGCACGGAAACGTGATCGAAGAGAAGCTCTCAAACGTGACAGCTGCTCGGCAGTTCGGTGAAGTGGTCTTCCCTGGTTTGAAGACCGTGGGTTCTGTACGAACGGGCAATCCGGAAGATCCCGCACATGTGGTGATCAACGGAGAGAACTTCCATGCTCTCGAAATGCTTGGATACACGCACCCAGAATCTGTGGATCTGATCTACATTGATCCGCCTTACAACACAGGCAACAAAACGTGGCAGTACAACGATCACTATGTCGCTGAGCAGGACAGTTTTAGGCACTCAAAGTGGCTGAGCTTCATGGAGCGCCGGTTGACCCTGGCGAAGAAGCTGCTGAAGCCCACGGGCATCATCATCGTGGCTATCGACGACAATGAACACCACCGCCTGCGCATTCTTATGGATGAGGTTTTTGGTGACCAGAATTTTCTAGCAAATCTCACCTGGCAAGGTGGGGTGAAAAATGACTCCCGCTTTGGAGGCGGTGGCGTGGACTATCAGATTGCCTACGGGCGTTCAAAAGACACTCTCGTCGAAAACGACATTCGTTGGAAGGATCTTAAACCAGGCTTTGATCAGGTCGTGGCAGCCGCTTCGCAGGCTTGGTCCGAGTCAGGCAACGATTCGGCTAAAGCCTCAGCGCTGATGCGTGAATGGTGGAAATCCAACGGGGACGGCTTTGATCCCGGAATGAAAATGAACAATCGGATTGATGAACAAGGTCGTGTCTATCAAACCGATCAGCTCAGAAGTCCCAACCCAAGACCGAACCTGCAATATGACCTGTTACATCCTGAAACGGGACTCCCTGTTAGGATGCACCCCAACGGCTGGGTCTATAGCGAAGAGCGTATGGCTGAAAAATTGGCCGAAGGGCGTATCGAGTTTGGAAAAGACCACACAACCTCGCCCCGATACCGTCGCTACCTGGATGAAGTGTCCACGCGCGTCCCGGAGAACGTTTTCAAATCCGAGCGCCACGTAGGTTCCAAGCATCTGGTCAACGTTCTAGGAGACAAGCGTTTCCCATTCCCCAAGGACCACAACGTCCTGATGCGCTGGTTCCGCATGGTGACCCCCAAAGATGCCGTCATCCTCGACTTCTTCGGAGGCTCGGGCACAACAGCCGAGGCCGTCATCCGGCTCAACGCCGAGGACCAAGGCACGCGCCAGTGCATCCTGGTCACCAACAACGAGCTGTCGGCCAAGGACGACGCAGCACTTCGCAAAGCTGGTCATCAGCCAGGCTTCTCAGAATACGAGGCCCAGGGCGTGTTCCACCATGTCACCAAGCCGCGCATCGAGACAGTCGTGACCGGAGTGCGCCAAGACGGATCTACCTACTCTGACGGCCTGCCAGCCAACGTGGAGTTCCTGGATCTCGCCTACCTGGAAGAGAGCCGCGTCCACGCAGCACTGGAGTACGAGAACCTCGCACCATTGTTCTGGATGAAGTCCTGCGCGGTTGGACCCGTGGTTCAGCGCACCGAGGACACCCAAGACTACGAATGGAACGAAGAGTCCTCGATGGCTGTGCTGTTCAACGCTGGGAAAGCCGCTGAGCTGGCTGAACTGTTGACCACCAAGCCAAATCAGGTCAAACACGTCTTCATCATCACCGATTCCCCCGAGCAAGGTGACCTCGCCGGGGAAGCCTTCGGGGGCGAGATCACCGTTGAACCCATCTACGGCTCCTACCTTGACGCCTTCCAGATCAACCGGAGCGATTCGTGAACTTCACCCTTGCCGACTACCAAGCCGACGTTGTTGAGGAAACCCTCAACGAAATCGGCATCGCTGCCCAGCGCCTCCGCTCCAATGGTGATCGCAAGACCGCGATCGGCATCAGTGCACCGACCGGCGCCGGTAAGACCGTGATTGCCTCGGCCGTTCTGGAGGGGCTGTTCTTCGGAACCGAAGACTCAGATCCGCGTCCGGAAACCACAGTTCTGTGGCTGACCGACGACGCGGAACTCAACGAGCAGTCCCGCAAGAAGATCCGGGCTTCGTCTGACCGGATCAACATGAACATGCTCAGGACCGTCGAATCTGACTTTGACCAGGCAGAATTCAGCCCAGGGCTCGTCTATTTCTTGAACGTCCAAAAGCTTGGTACCGGCGCGAAGCGCCACATCCAGACTGGCGATAGTCGTAGGTATTCGCTCTGGGAAACGATCGGCAACACCGTTAAGCAGCGCGGCAGCGGATTCATAGTGCTCGTCGATGAGGCCCACCGAGGGGCCACGGACCGGAGCCGGCCGACGATTCTGCGTCGAATCCTCGATGGGGCCACCATCGAGGTTCCGGGAGGTAACGACACTTTCCGCACTATTGTGAACCCGCCAGCGCCCATAGTCATCGGGTTATCAGCAACGCCGAAGAAATTTGAAGAGGCCATGCGTGGCGCCTCCGGCCGTTCCCTGGTGCAGGTCGTAGCCGATGTCCAAAAGGTGCGGGCCTCGGGTCTCATCAAGGAACGGATCAACGTCAGCTATGCGGTGGATGACCAGCCCAGTGATGACACCCTGATTCGCCAGGCTGTTGCTGATCTAGATCGGTCAGATAGGCAATGGCAGCAGTGGGCCCGAGCCACCGGGGCTTCGTCATATCCCGTGCCTCTTTTGGCGATCCAGGTCCCGGACATGACGACGGACGCCAAGATCGGCGAGATTGTCCAGACACTCACCGATGCTTCAGACGCCTTTGACGACGCGGATTCCGTGGCCCATTCGTTCGGCGAGCACGCACCCATCACGACCACCACCTGGTTGAGCGGCGTCCAGATGCCTAGGGTTGTCCAGTACATTGCCCCGACGTCGATCTCTCAATCGGGAAACCTGCGTGCGGTGATCTTCAAGCAGGCCCTGACCACCGGCTGGGACTGCCCCCGCGCCGAGGTCATGGTGTCCCTGCGTACCGCCCAGGAACACACGCAGATCGCTCAGCTCATTGGGCGCATGGTGCGCAATCCGTTGGCCAAGAGCATCGAAGAGCCGGAATTCGACGATTTGAACGCAGTCGACCTCTACCTGCCGCACTTCAACAAGGTTGAAGTGGCCATGGTCGTGAAATCCTTCATGGATTCGGCGGACATCGAAGTGCCGGTGCAGCTGAATCCCAAGAGCATGACGCGAAACCCTGATGTGCCAGCAGCAGTCTGGGACGCCATCAACAGTCTCACTCGGGAACAGAAGCCGGTGCGCCGGTTCACCTCGAACGTGAATCGTCTGGTGCGCTTGGGCACTCTACTGGATAACTCCGAATTCGAGCACCCAGGCGGATCTTCCTACACCCAGGAATCGCGCGACGTGGTCGTGGAGACCCTCGCTTCGGTGTACAGCCAGAACCGTGTGGCCATCGACAAGATGGCCGACTCATTGCTCGAAGTGAGCTTTGAGATGGCCACGTTCGACCAGTACAGCGGTGTCAACACAGGGACCATCTCGCGCACGGCTGCCACCAGCCAGAAGAACCTGCGCCAGCTCTTGGAGGAGGCCAAACGACGGCTCCCTGACGCCGCAGCAGCGTGGTACAGCACTTCCCTGGTCATTGCCGGCGATCTGGAGTGGGATGAAGTAGTCGTGCGGACCGTTGCCTTGGCGCGTTCTGCTGAGACTCGGGAAGCCTTGGAGTCTCAGTGCGGTACACGAGTAGAGTCTTGGCGACGGAACACGGCCGGCGCGGTGGCTCGCCTGAAGCCAACACAGCGCCAGGAATTTGAAACCATCTTTGCACCCATCGGTTCAGCGCTGAACAGCGTCCTCGGTATGCCCGAGAAGATCTCCCAAAAAACAGAGATCCTGAACAAGGACACCGGTTTGGTCGCGGCCCTACCGCTGTATGCGGCCCACCTCTACGCGCTGCCCGAGAGCAAGCTGTTCCCCGACACCTTCACTGGTTGGGAGGAGAGTGTTCTTGAGGCCGAACAAGCTTCAAGCACGCTGTTGGGCTGGTACAGGAACCCTGTCGGCGGCAGCCATGCGCTGTCGGTGCACTATCTGGACTCGGAAGTTTCCAAGAACCTCTACCCGGATTTCCTGTTCTTCCATGATGACGGCGAAGGCGGCGTGGCCATCGATTTGGTGGACCCGCACAACCATTCGTTGGCGGACACATCACCGAAGTGGGCGGCTTTGGCCCGGTACGTCCGAGAACACGATGGGGATTTCCGCCGGGCGGCAATCGTCATCAAGGACACTGCGGGCGTTCTGTTGGCAATCCAGCTCTCCGGTCAAACCGACGACAGCCTGGCGAAGAAGTTGGCCGAGGCAACATCTAAGGAAGCCATCGAGCAGCTTTTCCGTGAAGTGGGTGGGACGTACTAGGAGCCGGAGATGACCGAAATTCCATAAGCTCAGGCCCATTCAAGGGCAATAGGCCTGAGCCTGTGACAGTAATGATTTCAAGTGGTTCGGCGCGGCAAAAACTTACGATTTTTCTATTGAGAGGTCCTGCTGGGTGACCTTCCCGTCCCAGTCCCTCCGCCAGTAAACGCCAGAGGAATCGCGGAAGGAGATTCTCACTGCAAGGCCTGTCGATATGGCGCTACCGTTCCATGGCTTCCAGTCGTCATCCGTCTTCATTAGGACAGTTGACTGTCGGTTTTTGTTATAGTCGATTCCAGTTTTCTGGTCGGTGTATGCAAAAACATAGCCGTCGCTGTTAAGCGCAAAGCGGAGTTCTTTTTCTACTCCAGACACCGCAGGAGGAACGGCCATACTCGCCCAATTATTGACAGGAACAGACGGCGTCGAGCTCTTATCATCAGGCTTAAAAAACAATTCGCAGTTCATGTCATAGACCGGCCCGCTATTTCCGTTACGGACGAAGACACCCAGATTCCCACCGTCATGCATGAGCCATGCCGATACGTTGTCGGCCTCTGCCTCCAATTTTGCTTTGCGGGCCATGGCTAATTGTTCATTGGCTCCGTTGAGCTGACTACGGGTGGCCTTCCAAGTGAGTCCCGCGAAGATCGCGGCTGCGACGGCACCGGCAAGCAGCCCGAATGTTCCTATCGCCAGCAACAGGGTCCAGAAAGCTGTTGCCTCGGCAGCCTCAGCTGCACGGAGTCCCACCAAGTCAGTGACGAGCGGTATCGGAAAATGGTTATTGAAAAGCATAATCATAGGCCCAACTACAGCATAGAATTTTAAAGACACTGAATCGTCCCGGTAAACATGTCGCCAAGCGGATAATGGCACTTGTGAGAGGGATCTTCCCGCTGAATTGAAGTCTTAGACCATGGGAAACTGCGCCAAAAGACCTGCGCCGATTACGATAATATGCAGACCACCGGCTGTATCAGGCGAGATTGAACGGTCCCAAAAATCATACCGTTGTTTTGTGACTGCACAGTTTTGCCCGGTGGTTCCGGCTCAATCGCCGATAACAGCACATATGACAAGCAATATAGAGGCAAAGCGCAGAATCTGCTGAATAGAACTCAGCGATACGGCGTCGCTGTTGTTCGGCGCCGCTAACCAGCCTCTATCTCAGTCCTCATGAGGTCTTCGCCGGCGTCATTATGACGCGTAGACGCCGGCTCGAGCATCTGCTCCCGCGAGTACTGGAAGGTGACCATCGCGACGGCGATGATAGGCGTCGACAGGAATGCTCCGACGATCCCGAAGAGGGAGCCACCCGCGGTCACACCCGTGAGGACGACGGCTGGGTGGAGCTTGAGGGACTTGCCCACCAAGATCGGTTGCAGGACATTGCTCTCGAGTTGCTGCACCAGAAGGACGATGCCCAGAACAATCAGGGCGGTGACCCAGCCGTTGGACAGCAGAGCCACGAAAGTGGCCAGCAACCCGGTGGCGACCGCACCGATGACCGGGAGAAACCCGCCGAAGAAAATCAGCACCGCCAGCGGCAGGGCCAGCGGGACTCCGAGGATACCGAGGCCAAGTCCAATGAAAACGGCGTCCACGAGCGCTACGGCGGCCTGCGAGGAGATATAGGCGGACAGGGTCTTCCAGCTCCTCATGGACACCTCGGCGACGTGTTTGAAGACCGTGCCGGTGGTCCAGCGCAAAAGCCATCCGGAGAACTTGTCGCCGTCCTTGAGGCAGAAGAACGTGAGGACCAGCGTCAACAGGATCGTCACGGTCACGGAGCCGACCGTGCCAAGACCGAAGGACACCTTGGTCAGGATCGCACCGGCGTTCTCCTGCAGCCAGCTAAGTGCCGAGTTGAGGAGTTCATCGACGTCGGGAATGGCGATCGGCAGCGTTTCGGCAAACTCCCCAAGAGCGCGCACATTGCCTACGGCCTGGCTCGAGAGTTCCTGCACTCCGTCCACCGAAAGGGCCACAGCGGTCCACCCGACTCCCGTCGCTGCGGCCAACAGGCCCACGACCGTGATGGCTGCGGCTAGTGCGGCCGGAACGAACCGACGCAGGAACCTATTGATGGGCCAGAGGATCGATGACACCAGGAGGGCAAGGATCAGCGGGAGCACAATGACCCACAGCAAGGACAAGACGTAGAACAGGCCGACGAGTGCAATCGCGACGATTAGGACCCGGCCGAGGATGGCAGTCGTTTTCGTAAGGGCAGAGAGCATCGCTCCGCTGCGGATGCGCTGCAGCATCGCGTTCGAGGAAGTGGCTCCGTCCTTTTCCTCGTCGGCGCGTTCTGCGGTGGGTTCCTGCTCGTCCGTCATGCTCGTCCTTCACTCGTGTTTATTCGTTGGTGGAACTGACGGCGGCATGGCTGTCCGCTCCTGGTTGCTTCCGCCGAGGCACCTCGCCAAACAGAGAACGCCAATAGGTCAGTTGCCTATGCCGGTATTGCCGCCAAGGCTTCAGCACCAGTGCGGATCCCAGAAGACAGGCGAGCATTCTGCCGGTCCATGCGTCAAAGGTGGCGCGTGAACGTTGGTAACGTCCGTGCATACCCTACAAGCCACCCATGCCGGCCCATGTCGTGGTCACTACACAACTCGAAGCAGTCTATAAGAAGTCGCTAGTAGTTGAGCATTTTCACGCTCTCATCCGGTCTCGGATCCTGGGAGTGGTGCGCCTATATCAGCGCCGAGGGCCCCTATGCCGTGAACCTGATTCAGCGGCTGTAGCGAGATGCGCGGTCTTTGCCCTGTTGTGGTCGTTTATTTGATCCCAATTCTGCGCAAGTCCGAAGTTGGTGCACACATACCGACGGGCAGAACGTCGTAATTGTCCGCCGGTATTAATGGCACCGGATTCAGGGTCCCTTGGACCGGTATCACCGGCCGCGATATCTCGTGTATGTCCGTGCAATACCGTTCATGGCCCCAGGGTTCAGCTTTGCGGCTGGATTCCGCTGTAGCGCAGTAACGCAGGGACCCTTGCACCCAGCACCACCAGGAAGAGCACAAGCAAAACACCGTTGATCTGCGCCACTGCGGCGACGCCAACCAGTTCGGCTGCGAGCCCGAGGACAAGCGTGGACAACGGCATGACACCGATCGCAAGTTCCTGTATACCCATCACCCTGCCCTGGACGCCCCGCTCGGTCATCATCAACAACAAGGTGCTTTGCAGCACCCCGAAGGGTGCACTGGCCAGACCGACGAGTCCCATCAGGGCGAATGACCACGGAAGGGATCCGTTCATCGCGGCCCCGGCAAACAGGATCCAAGACACCGCCCATACTCCCGTACCGAAGACAAAGAGCGCACCTTTGAACCTGACATCACCCAGCGTGGCGATGGTCAGCGAGCCCACCAGCCCGCCCAGGCCGCTGCAGGTCATCAGCCAGCCCAGACCGTCGGCGTCGAGACCCAAGGAGACTTCGGCAAACACCGGCATGAAGCCCTGGTACATCGGCCACAGCAAGATGTTGGCGGCAAAGGTCACCAGCAACACCGCTGTTGCCAACTGGCTGGAGAATACGGCCCGCAGACCAGCCGAGAGCATCTGCATGATCGGCTCTCGTTCAACACGTGGTGCTGGTTTACCCGAGTCCCTGAGTTTCCACAACGCAAGGAAAGAAATCACGTACCAGAAAGAGGAAACCCACAAGGAAGTCGAGACCCCGAACACTGCGATCATCGCACCGCCCAGGGCCGGGCCAAGAACCTGGGTCATATTCGTTACGATCGAATTCAACGCGTTCGCATTGTTCAGGTTTTTGCGTCCCACGAAGTCAAAGACCAAAGCGAATCGGGCCGGCTGCGACGGTGATTGCGCCAAACCGATACAGACGCCACCTACGAACACGGCCCAGAACGATGCCTGGCCTGTCGCGACGAGAACGGCAATCATGATGATCGCCGCAAATGCCCAAACCGAGGCACCCAATAGCAACTTGACGCGGTTGAAGCGATCCGAGATCACACCACTGATCGGTCCCAGCATCATCGGGGCCAGCCGGCCTGCGGTGAAGACGCCGGTGAGGAACTCGGAGCCGGTCATGTCGAATACCAGCCAACCCAGGATCAATGTATGGGTCCACACACCCCCGAAGAAAAACAGGTTTGAAATCCATAGGCGCCTAAAATCCGGATACGTCCGCAGCGAAGAAAACGTGCGGCCCCCGATATCCAGAAGTCCGCGCCCTCCGGCGGGCGATTCATCTCGATCTGACGTCAGCATGGTCCCCGGTCCCTTTTCCCTTCACCGCACCAAACATGCAGGTAGATTCTCGCCCATGTACCGGATTGCTCCTCCCGGGTCATCAGCTGTACCACGTTGCCCACGCACTGCCGCAGTCGCATCACCCGGGCGGGGGGATGCTCCTGCGAGCAAGCTTTCGACTCTGTGACGAACCCATTGTCCGCGCTCAGGCCGGGAAATACTGACAAATCAATCTTTGTCATCCGATCAAACGATTTCTGCCGGCCAGAACTGCCATGGCGCACAGGACCAGCATGAGCCCTGCCGTCGCAACAAGGGGTACCGTCCAGCCTCCACTGAAGTCGTGCAGGGCACCGAAAACCACGGGTCCGGCTGCGGCAACGCCATAGCCGATGGACTGGGCCATTCCCGAGAGTTCCGCTGCCTGGACGTGGTTTCCGGTTCGCAGGCTGAACAGGGACAAGGCGATCACAATCAAGCTTCCACACCCCATGGCGCCCACAACGACCCACAGCAGAGACAGTTGGGGAGCCGCCGCCAGTCCTATGTAGGCGGTCAAGGCCAGAATGCTGCTGCCCAGCGCCACCGCACGCTGGTCCTTGGATCGATGTAGCAGTGCACCGGCGCTCAAGCTGGCGACCACCCCGGTGAACAGGAAGACCGAGACGTGTATGCCGGAGGACACTTGGGAAATGCCTTGCTCATGTTCAATGCTGGGAAGCCACGCCATCAAGGTAAAGAACGCCAGTGACTGGAGTCCCATGAATACCGTAATCTGCCATCCCAGTGCCGATTTCCAAGGGGAGAGGTGTGCGACGGTGGATTCCGGACCGACTGTCGGCGTTGTCGCTCGGTTGCGGAGCCGGGGCACCAGGATAGCCATAGCAATGAGCGCAAGACCGCCCCAGATTCCCAAGGCAAGTCTCCATCCGCTGTCCGCAGAGTTGGCGATGGGTACGACAACGGCGGCACCGGCTGAGGAGAAAGCGCCCTGGGCGGCGGTATAGATGCCGGTGACCTGGCTGATGCGCGCCGGGAAGTCGCGTTTCACGAGCGAGGGCAGCAGCACGTTCAGGATGGCTATGCCGACGCCCAGCAACGCGGTGCCTACCCAGATGGCACCGATCACCGGGACAGACCGGGCGAGGGCCCCGCAGGTGAGCAGCAACAAAGCTAGCCATAAGGCCCGGTCCAAGCCGAGTCGACGGGAAATCCTTGGGGCGATCGGGCTGACCAGCGCGAAGGAAATGAGCGGCAGCCCGGTCAGGAGCCCGGCCATGCTGCTGGACAGCTCAAGGTCGCTGCTGATTTCGGCCAGCAATGGCCCTACGGTGACGAAGGCGACCCGAAGATTCACCGCGATGATCAGGACGCCCAGGAACGCGAAACCGAACCGGGCAGTCCGTACCGGTGCTGCCCCTTGCCCAACCGGCACTGTCTTACCTCTTACTCTCTTAGATGACCGGGTGCAACGCACCGGAATGGAAATGATCGCCGCACTCGATATCGGTCCTGGTTCTGCGACCGGTGTTGCCCGACGGGCCGTAGCTCGTGTGCTGTTTCCCGCACCCAAAAATGTGCACACACATTATTTCCATCGTGTGATGGTCAATGGCGCACGATCTTCATGATCATAGGAATTAGCCAACAGCTTACGGTGTGCCCATGGCAGAGGTTGAAACCACGTCCGCCTATTCACCGGCAATACCGCGGGACTCAGTCCACTTCGCGATGGATAACTCAATTCTTCCGTACAAGCCCACCTCTCGCAGCTGTTGTGGATGCTGCCTGACTTTCGCGGACGCACTCTCCGAAGAAACCGCCTCGCAACCAAGCTCAGCCAGCGTAGTGGCCCCCGGCATATCGTCTGCCACGAAAAACGGATCGGAGCCCAATCTCCACAACGTAGAAAGCTTTTTTGCTCGCGATCCCCGGGATGTAAGCTATGTCTCAACGGCCACCACCAGTTCGCATGGAAAACCTGGTGGAGCAGTCCCGGCTCCGTACCCCTCAACCATGCTGGAACCAGAGCGCCTACGCATTGGTTTGAATCAGTTGCTGGAAAGAGAAGAAGAAGGGTTGACCATGACCGAAACCGCCAATCAGGCAGGGACAGGCGCGGCTGCCACGGCCTTGAGCGTCAACGGCAGCCACATGTCCGTCGATGGGGTCGCCCCGCACACCACCACCTTGCAGTGGCTGCGCAGCAACGGGATCACGGGCCCCAAAGAGGGGTGCGCCGAAGGGGAATGCGGAGCCTGCGCCGTCATGGTCTCCCGTCCCGACGGCGAGCGCGGTACCCGCTGGACATCGATCAACTCCTGCCTCGTCCCGGCCGCGGCGCTCGCCGGCCAGGAGATCTACACTGCAGAAGGTCTGGCATCTTCCGACGCACTGCATCCCGTCCAGCAAGAGATGGCAACCAGGGGCGGCTCCCAGTGCGGTTATTGCACCCCGGGTTTCATTTCCTCGATGGCTGCCGAGTACTACCGTGAGGACCGTTCCGGTTGCTCCTGCGGCACGGGCGGTTGCGGCTCGTCCCCCACGACGTCGGATATCGTATCTCCCGCCCACGCGGAGCCCTCCGGGAACGCACTTCCATGGCCGCTGGTCGTGGACGATGCCGCCGAGCGCCTCGAGACCTGGTTGCCACCGCGGACCGAGGGAGACTCTGCCGCCAAGATCCAACCGGCCACAAGGTACGAAGAGACCTCCACGCACGAACCGGAAATCGGTCCCAACGGATTCGATCTGCATGCGCTCTCCGGCAACCTGTGCCGCTGCACCGGATACCGGCCGATCCGCGATGCGGCTTTCGCACTGGCGGACGTCGACCCCGCTGATCCGATCGCCCAGCGCCGCGAACGTCCCGCGCCCGTCAGCAGCCCCCTGCGCATCGAGAGCCCCGGGGGCACGTTCGTGCGTCCGGCGAACCTCGAAGAGGCCCTAGGCTTGCTCACCGGGACGCCACAGGCCGTCCTGCTGGCGGGCTCGACCGATTGGGGTGTCGAGCTGACGATCAAGCACCGCCGCGCCCCGTTGACGATAGCGATTGACCAGCTAGCCGAACTGCGCCAGTTCCATGTTACCGATGACCACCTTGAGATCGGCGCGGCACTGACCCTCTCGGAGGTCGAACGCCTCCTGGATGGTTCGGTGCCCCTGCTGGCCCACCTCTTCCCGCTATTCGCATCCCGACTGATCCGCAATGCCGCAACGATCGGCGGGAACCTGGGCACCGGCTCCCCCATCGGCGATATCGCCCCGGCACTGCTCGCCCTGGACGCCGAACTGGTGCTCAGCTCCCCGCGTGGGGACCGAACGATCTCTTTGGATGACTACTTCACCGGTTACCGAACCAGCGTGCGTGCGGAGGATGAGCTCATCCGCGCAGTGCGCATCCCGACACCGCTCGCGCCGCTGAGCCGGTTCTACAAGGTCGCCAAACGCAAGTACGACGACATCTCCTCGGTGGCCGTCGCCATCGCCGCAACCGTCACGGACGGAGGAATCGAACACATCCGCATTGGGGTGGGAGGCGCTGCCGCCACGACGCTGCGGGCCAAGAACACCGAGGCCGCACTACTGAACAAGCCGTGGACGGCGGGGACCTTTGAAGCTGCCGCTTCCATCATGCTGGCCGAAGGTACGCCGATGTCGGATCACCGGGCCAGCGCCGCCTACCGCAGTGCCACGCTCGCCCAATCCATCCGTCGCTTCTACGCGGAGGCCACATCATGAACCCGTTCTCCTCCCGTCCTTTGGCAGAGATCCCGGACAATGGCGCCCTCGGCGTGGTGGTGCCGCACGAGGCCGCGTGGGAGCACGTCACCGGCCAGGCCCTGTACACCGATGACCTTCCCTACCGCTCGGCCAATGTCCTCTACGCCTGGCCATTGCAGGTGTTCGCCGCCCACGCCCGCATCGATTCCCTCGATGCGACCACCGCCAGGACAATGCCCGGGGTCATCCGGGTGCTGAGCGCCGAGGACGTCCCAGGCATCAACGACTACGGTGACATCGGAGACGAGACCCTCTTCCCCGACGTCATCCAGTACCACGGCCAACCCGTGGCCTGGGTGCTCGCCGAATCCCTCGAGGAAGCACGCCTGGCATCCGATGCCATCGAGGTTTCCTACACGGAATTACCCTCCATCATTACCATCCAAGACGCCATCGAGGCGGAAGCGTTCCAGGGCCCGCGGGCCATCCTGCAACGCGGGGATGCCGACACCGCGTTGGCGAACGCGCCACACCGGATCAGCGGTGGAATCGACATCCAGGGCCAAGAGCACTTCTATCTCGAGACCCAGGCCTCGTTCGCGATGATCGATGAGAGCGGTCAGGTCTTCATCCAGTCCTCGACCCAGGCCCCGAGCCACACACAGGAGGTCGCTGCCCGGGTGCTGGGCATTTCCTCCAGCCAGGTCACCGTGCAGTGCTTGCGCATGGGCGGTGGCTTTGGGGGCAAGGAGACCAATGCGAATGCGTTCGCCTCCGTCGCGGCCCTTGGAGCCGTGCTGACCGGTCGGCCCGTGTCCGTGCGTTTGAACCGCACCCAGGATTTGACCATGACCGGCAAACGTGGCGGCTTCCATGCCACGTGGGAAGCCGGCCTGGATGATGAGGGGCACATCCTGGCGTACAAGGCCGTGTTGACCGCCGATGGCGGATTCAGCGTCGATCTCTCCCCCGCGGTGGTCAGCCGCGCACTGTGCCACGTCGATAACGCCTACTACCTACCCAACGTCCAAGTCACTGGCCAGATCGCCCGGACCAACAAGACCTCGCATACCGCGTTCCGTGGCTTCGGCGCCCCGGCCGGGATGATCGTGACCGAGGACCTGTTGGGCCAAGCATCCACCAAACTGGGTATCGACGAGGAAGAGATCCGCCGGCGCAACTTCTATGCCCCGGGCCAAAGCACCCCGTACGGACAAGAGGTCAGCCAAGCCAAACGCATGGACGACATCTGGGACACGCTCAAAAAGACCAGCGACTACGAGAACCGACTTGCCCAAGTGGCCGAATTCAATGCCGAA
This sequence comes from Paeniglutamicibacter antarcticus, assembly GCF_039544305.1. NCBI lineage: Bacteria > Bacillati > Actinomycetota > Actinomycetes > Micrococcales > Micrococcaceae > Paeniglutamicibacter > Paeniglutamicibacter antarcticus. The sequence goes on along the minus strand of NZ_BAABLK010000092.1, from coordinate 60,865 downwards.
CACCAACACGTCAAACGGGGCCTGGCAATCACCCCAGTGAAGTTCGGGGTTTCCTTCAACAAACCGGTCTTGAACCAAGCCGGCGCGCTGGTGCTGATCTACCGCGACGGCTCGGTGCTCATCAACCACGGCGGAACCGAGATGGGCCAGGGCCTGCACACCAAGATGCTGCAGGTTGCTGCCACCACGCTCGGTGTCCCGCTACGCCGGGTCCGCCTGGCTCCGACCCGGACCGACAAGGTTCCCAACACCTCGGCCACCTCTGCCTCCACCGGCTCGGATCTCAACGGCGGAGCTGTCAAGAACGCCTGCGAAATGATCCTGGACCGGCTCGCACCGGTGGCCGCCGGCATGCTCGGCGTCCATAGCAACGACGTGCGCATCACCGGCGATATCGTCAGTGGCCTGGGCGTGGAGAAGACCGTCTCATGGACTGAGCTGATCGAAACGGCATACCTGCAGCGGGTGTCCCTCTCGGCGGCCGGTTATTTCCGTACCGACGGCATCCACTTCAACCTGAGCACCTTCAAGGGCAACCCGTTCAAGTATTTCTCCCGCGGGGCCGCAGTCGCCGAAGTCGAGGTTGACGGATACACCGGCGCGTACACGACGCGGCAGGTGGACCTGCTCCACGACGTGGGCAGCTCGCTCTCCCCCTTGATCGACCTCGGGCAGATCGAGGGAGCCTTCGTCCAGGGTGCCGGTTGGCTCACACAGGAGGACCTGCGCTGGGACACCAGCGACGGACCTGACCGCGGCAAGCTGCTGACCCAGGCCGCGAGTACCTACAAACTGCCCTCCTTCTCAGAGCTGCCGCAGGTATTCAACGTCGATCTGTACGTTCACCCCACCGACGACGGCAGCGTTTACGGGTCCAAGGCCGTGGGTGAACCGCCGCTGATGCTCGCCATCGCGGTGCGCGAGGCGCTGCGGGTCACCGCCGCGGCCTTCGGCGAGCCCGGGGTCCAGGTCGAGCTGCCTTCCCCGGCCACCCCCGAGGCGGTCTACTGGGCACTGGAGAAGGCGCGCCGGCCAGCTACCGCGCCGGCACCGGTGGCCGAGTGATCGCGATGGGACACCATGGACTGGCTTGACGGTCTCACCGGTGCCCGCGCCGCCGGGACGCCCGGTGTGCTGGCCACGATCATCGAGGTCCGCGGCCACTCCCCCCGCGACACGGATGCGAAGATGTTCATCACCACCGATGTGACGGCCGGGAGCATTGGCGGGGGCAACATGGAGGCCACCGTCATCGCGCGTGCCCGAACGATGCTGGCCAACGGCGCAGATGGCGTGGTGGAAGCCGAGTTCGGCCTCAATGAACGCGCACCCGTCGCCTATGGCACCCAGTGCTGCGGTGGCCAAGTGCGGGTCCTCCTTGAACCAATGGGCAAACGCCCCACCGTCGCGGTCTTCGGTTCCGGGCACGTCGGCAAGGAACTGGCACGTATCCTCAGCCGGCACGAGCTGGTCCTCCACCTTGCCGACTCCCGGCGCAACATCATCGATGAGGCCCTGGCCACCACGCTCCAGAGCGGACCGGCCACGGTGCACTTTCATACGTCGCCTGCCCCCGAGACGCTCATCGCGGACCTGCCGGATGACGCGCACGTCCTGATCCTCACCCACGACCACGCCGAAGATTTGATCCTCTGCGACGCAGCCCTGCGACGCGAAAAGCTTGGGAGCATCGGAGTCATCGGATCTTCGGCGAAATGGGCCAGGTTCCGGATGAAGCTCGCCGAAGAGGGACACAGCGAATCAGCCATCGAACGTATCTCATGCCCGATCGGGGTCCCCGAGCTCACCGGGAAACACCCAGCGATGATCGCCATCAGTGTCGCCACCGAGCTCATGCGCTTCTTCCAGAAAGTTGCGCCAACACCACTGTGACCGGCACGGCCCGGTCAGGGGCCTCGGTCGTCCTTTCCGATGGCCAGCAGCCATTCCAGAGATACACGTTGGTTGAATTTCCATGCAGCACGCTGCGTTGGATCACCAGATAAGGCTGAATCGCCACCTATTGACGCGTGATACGGGGCCCACCTCATCATTGACCGGGACACGTGCCGTCGCTTAGGCTCGCGACAGTTGATGGCAGGAAACGTGGATCAGCAGACACGGAAAAACTGAGCTGGCAACCTACGGGGCCAACTTATATTTAGATAACCGACGCATCGTTCGTTATTCGATATGGCAACAGCTCCCACCCGCTGGCATAAGGAGCGTCCATGAACGACCGCACACGAACCTGGATCCGGAATCCGAAGGCGGCCTTCACTGCCAACGGCCCCGATGCTTCCGGCGGCCTGGTGATCTCCGATGGGATCATTGCCGAGGTGCTGGGAGCTGGGCAGAGCCCGTCGCAACCATGCAACGAGGTCTTCGATGCCCGCGACCATGTGCTCACGCCAGGGCTGATCAACACACACCACCATTTTTACCAGACCCTCACCCGGGCTTGGTCGCCGGTGGCCAACACTCCGTTATTCCCGTGGCTCAAGAACCTCTATCCGGTATGGGCACGCCTGACCCCGCGCGATCTGGAACTCGCTACCACTGCGGCGCTGGCAGAACTGCTGCTCTCTGGATGCACCACGGCAGCGGACCACCACTACCTGTTCCCGGACGGCTTGGAGGATGCCATCGACATCCAGGTCAACGTCGTCCGCAAGCTGGGCATGCGCGCCATGCTCACGCGCGGTTCGATGTCCTTGGGTGAGGATGACGGTGGCCTGCCACCACAATCAACGGTCCAGGACCCGGACGTGATTCTCGCCGACAGTGAACGGCTGATCGATGCCTATCACGAACGTGGCGATGGCGCGGTTATCCAGATCGGGTTAGCCCCGTGCTCGCCGTTCTCCGTGACCGAACAGCTCATGCGCGATAGCGCGGTAATGGCTGAAAAGCTCGACGTGCGGCTGCACACCCACCTGGCCGAGGCACTTGACGAGGAGGAGTTCTGCCGTGAGATGTTCGGGCTGCGCACGGTTGATTACCTCGAGTCCGTGGGCTGGCTGGGTCCGCGTACGTGGCTGGGCCACGGCATCCACCTCAACGACGCCGAGATCACCCGGTTGGGCGCGGCCGGCACGGCAGTAGCCCATTGCCCCTCGTCCAACATGCGCTTGGCGTCCGGTATCGCCAGAGCAGTTGAACTCGAGGACGCCGGGTCGCCTGTAGGGATCGGCGTCGACGGATCCGCGTCCAACGATGCCTCGAACATGATCCAGGAAGTCCGCCAAGCACTCTACCTCCAGCGGTTGCGATACGGGGCCGAAACCGTCACCATTGAACGCGCCTTGGGCTGGGCCACAGCCGGCTCGGCTAGCGCGCTGGGACGAGAGGACATCGGCACCCTTGCCCCGGGCAAGCAGGCGGACCTGGCACTTTTCCGCCTCGATGGACTGCGCTTCTCCGGCAGTCACGATCCGCTCGCAGCCATGCTGCTGTGCGGGGCCGACAGAGCCGACCGGGTCATGGTCGGCGGGCAGTGGCGGGTGATCGACGGGCAGATCCCCGGCTTGGATTTGGAGGCACTCATCGCTGATCACAGCGCCGCCGCAGCCAGACTTGTCTCCGGTTAAGTGGCTACCAGTCCTTCAGTATCCCCAGCCGTCCTTTGGGGTTGCGCCGAGTCCGACCGGTTCTTCTTGACCACGCCCGGCAACGACCAGGCGAACGTGATTCCCTTCGAAAGGCTGCGCTTAGGCAAAAAATACTCTTTCGTTCAGGTCGCGCCGACCCAAGACCAGTCGATGTTTCATCGTTCTCGGTCATGGTGGAAACGGCTTCACGAGGGTGGCATCTTGATGGTTCGACACTGAAATAGGGCGTATTTTTTACGCATGACCAGGCATCTTTGAACAAGCCTCTAGCCTCGGCCCTGAGTTCGCCGTATCCTCAACTCCACAAGCCCTGGCGGGGCAGACCACCTGTGGCCAACCCTGCATCCCCTCACGGAGGTCCCAGATGAGTCCCCGCCCCACCAGCCGCAAGGCCACTGTCAGCCGCAAAGCAACGTCTTCGCCAAAGCGCAAGAACCAATCCAAGGGAACCCGCCCCGAAGACGAGCGGATGGGCATCGGCGCTACCTTCGCCTACGGCTTCCAGCACGTGCTGACCATGTACGGGGGCATCATCGCCGTTCCCTTGATTGTCGGCCAAGCAGCAGGCCTGGACGGCGCAAACATCGGTATCCTGGTTGCTGCATCGCTGTTCATGGGCGGGTTGGCGACCATCCTGCAGACCATCGGTGTCCCTTTCTTTGGCTCGCAGCTCCCCCTTGTCCAAGGGGTCTCGTTCGCGGGAGTGGCCACCATGGTGGCGATCATCGACGGCGGCGGGGGCCTGCCCTCCGTGTTCGGCGCCGTCATTGTCGCCTCACTGATCGGTTTGCTGATCAGCCCGATATTTTCCAGGGTCATCCGGTTCTTCCCGCCGGTAGTCACTGGCTCGGTGATCACTATCATCGGCTTGTCGCTGATGCCGGTGGCCGCTAACTGGGCGATGGGAGGCAACAGCAAGGCACCTGATTACGGCAGCGTGGCCAATATCGGCTTGGCCGCCCTGACCCTGTTGCTGGTGCTGGTGCTGAGCAAGGTCGGCATCGCCACCATTTCCCGGCTGTCCATCCTGCTCGCCATCGTCATTGGTACCCTCGTCGCGGTCATCATCGGCATGGCCGACTTCGGCGGTGTGGGCAATGGCCCCATCTTTTCATTCCCCAAACCCTTCGAGCTGGGAATGCCGACCTTCCAGATCGCCGCCATCGTCTCGATGGTGATCGTCATTCTCGTCACCCTGGTCGAGACGTCCTCGGACATCATCGCCGTAGCCGATATCGTCGAGACCAAGGTCGACTCCCGCCGGCTTGGCGACGGGTTGCGCGCCGACATGATTTCCAGCGCGGTGGCACCGATCTTCGGATCCTTCACCCAGAGCGCCTTCGCCCAAAACGTGGGACTGGTCGCGGTGACCGGGATCAAAAGCCGATTCGTGGTTGCAGGCGGTGGACTGATCCTCGTCGTTCTTGGACTGCTCCCGGTAATGGGCCGGGTCGTCGCCACGGTTCCGACAGCCGTACTCGGTGGTGCCGGTATCGTCTTGTTCGGCACGGTCGCAGCCAGCGGCATCCGGACCCTTGCCAAGGTCGAATACCACAACAACATGAACCTGATCATCGTGGCGACGTCCATCGGCATGGGCATCATCCCGATCGCTGCGCCGACCTTCTACGATAAATTCCCCAGCTGGTTCGCCACCATCTTCGATTCGGGCATCAGTTCCGGCGCCCTGACCGCTATCGTGCTGAACCTGGTCTTCAACCACCTCACAGCCGGCAACTCAGACCGGCAGTCTGTATTTGCCGCCGGTACCGGCAGGGAAGTCCCCCCGGAGGTCTATGAGGCACTGCAGGATGGCGACTACGTCATGGACGGCAAGATCTACGATGCCGTGGGCACCGAGGTGACGTGCGCCAGCATGATGGCAGCAGAAAACCTGGCCTCGGGTCGGCACATCGCCGCATCGTCACAGGAATCATCGGATCCTGCGTCTGCACCGGCCACGCGGAGCCCCGGCGACGAGGGCTGATTCACTATTCCCAGGGCATCGTTGAGCATTGTGAACGATGACAGCAGCTTAATCGTGGCCCTCGGGCCGAGGGCCATCGCGTTGCGGGCGATGGTTGTTGTCAAAGTCCGCCCAGGCCGGCAAGACGGCCACGCGTTCGGCTTCCCCCACCACGGTGATGACGCCGGGGGATGCCATGTGCGCCGGTTAGGCAGCAACGTGCAGCAAAACTGTTCACGTTGCGGGTAGGTTAAGCGCATGGCTGACACACGGAAAAGTGGGTTCGTGCAGGTGCGAGGCGCTGCGGAGAACAATCTCCAAAACGTCGACGTGGACATTCCGCGGGATTCCTTCGTTGCCTTCACCGGGGTCTCCGGCTCCGGCAAGTCATCACTGGCATTCGGCACGCTGTACGCCGAGGCGCAGCGACGCTACTTCGAATCGATCGCCCCCTACGCGCGCCGTTTGCTGCAACAGGTGGGCGCCCCGCACGTGGCCACCATCACCGGCCTGCCGCCGGCCGTCGCGCTGCAACAACGTCGGGGCGTCGCCAGTTCGCGCTCCAGCGTCGGCACCATCACCACCTTGTCCAACCTGCTGCGCATGCTCTTTTCGCGCGCGGGCACCTACCCCGCCGGTGCACCGCACTTGGAGGCCGAGTCCTTCTCCCCCAACACCGCCGCCGGCGCCTGCCGGCGTTGCGGCGGACTGGGCGTGATCCATGACGTCACCACGGAGCTGATGGTCCCGGATCCCACGTTGAGCATCCGCGCCGGGGCCATCGCCGCCTGGCCCGGCGCCTGGCAAGGGGCGAACCAACGCAGCATCGTCAACGGCTTGGGGATCGACATCGATGCACCGTGGCACACGCTCAAGGCCAAGGACCGCGAGTGGTTGCTGTTCACCGACGAACAGCCCAAGGTTTTCATCGAACCCCAGGCAGACCGCATCGACCACAGCTACAAGGGCAAGTTCTGGAGCGCCCGCAAGCACATCATGCACGTACTGTCCGATTCGCAGAGCCAGCAGATGCGCGAGAAGGCGCTGCGATTCACCGAGAGCATGTCGTGCCGCTGGTGCCACGGCAGCGGGTTGCGGGCCGATGCCATGGAAGTCACTGTCGCCGGCTGCACGATCGCGCAGATCAATGACCTGTCGCTGCGGGAGGTCACCGCCCTGCTGCGTCCCCTGACTGAACCGGCCAACACCACCTCGGGCTACTTGGACGGCACAGCGGAGGTGGCCGCCCGGATCTGTGCGGACCTCGTCGCCCGCATCGACGTGCTGCTTGGCGTGCGTCTTGACTACCTGAACCTGGGACGGCGTTCCACGACGTTGTCCCCGGGCGAGGCGCAGCGGCTTCGCATTGCCACGCAGCTGCGTTCCGGGCTCTTCGGCGTGGTTTACGTCTTGGACGAGCCCTCCGCCGGGCTGCATCCCGCCGACTCCGAACCACTGCTTGATGTACTGGAGCAACTCAAGGCATCCGGCAACTCGCTGTTCGTCGTTGAACATGACATGGGCGTGGTGCGCCGCGCCGACTGGATCATCGACATTGGCCCAGCCGCCGGCGAAGGCGGCGGACACGTGCTCTACAGCGGCCCGGTGGCCGGCCTGGAACAAGTCAAGGAGTCACTCACCGGGGAGTATTTGTTCGGACGGGCCAAAGCGCTGGACCGCAATCCACGCCAACCCGCCGGTTGGCTGCGGCTTTCCGGGGTCACCCGCCACAATCTGCGCGACCTTTCAGTGCAAATTCCCATGAGCGTCCTGACGGCGGTCACCGGGGTCTCCGGCTCCGGCAAGTCGACGCTCGTCAGCCAAGTCCTGTCCGAGGTGGTGCGCCACTGGCTCGAGGTGACACCGGAGCAGGACGAAGACGCACAATTCGACGTAGAGATGGTCAGCGTCGGGGTGACCAACGTCGGGGACCATGAGGTCATCAATCGCCTGGTTCGGGTGGACCAACGTCCCATCGGCCGGACGCCCCGCTCCACACTCGCCACGTACACCGGAATGTTCGACGTTATCCGCAAGCTGTTCGCCGCCACCGATGAAGCCAAGGCCCGGGAATGGTCTGCCGGACGGTTCTCTTTCAACGTCGCCGCGGGACGCTGCCCCACCTGCCAAGGAAACGGCTTCATGGAGGTGGAGTTATTGTTCCTGCCCGGCACCTATGGCCCTTGCCCCACCTGCCACGGGGCACGTTACAACCCGCAGACCCTGGAAGTGTCATGGAAGGGCAAAAACATCGCCGAGGTGCTCGGCCTGTCGGTGGACGAGGCATCCATCTTCTTCGCCGACGTCCCCGGGGCAGCCCGCAGCCTCAAGGCGCTGCGCGAGGTGGGACTTGGCTATCTGAGGCTGGGGCAGCCCGCAACGGAACTCAGCGGCGGGGAGGCGCAGCGCATCAAGATCGCCACCGAATTGCAACGGGCACGCCGTGGCCACTCGCTCTACCTCCTCGACGAGCCCACCTCCGGCCTGCACCCGGCCGACGTTGCCCTGTTGATGCGCCAACTCCATGCCTTGGTCGATGCCGGCAACACCGTCGTGGTGGTGGAGCACGACCTGGACGCGATTGCCACCGCGGACTGGGTCATCGATCTGGGTCCCGGGGGCGGCGACACCGGAGGAAAGGTGATCTCGACAGGTACCCCAAGGCAGGTGGCCGCGAATGGCACGAGCATCACAGGCCCTTATCTGGCCCGTCGGCTCGAGTTTCAAGAATGAGCGTGCACTCCAAGCCGTGGCGATCTTGCTGCAGACCGGTGCACGGTGTTGATCTGCGGCCCGATGCCCCGCTTGTCGAGGTCACGGACGCTGCCCATCATGTAGCGCAGATCCAGGCCGAACCGATCAGGCATCCATACCAGTAAGGTATTCCTCTACTCGAATACCATTCAGGCAGGCTGCGAGGTACGTCATCGCCACGGAGACCGGCTTGAATCACCACACTGACAAAGATTTGCGAACCCGTGCGAAAAACAGTCCTTGGTCACACCCATGGATCTGTGCGCTACTTACCTACATCCGCGATACGTCCGACAGGCGCCGCCGGGTCGGGTGCGCTCCGGGTCTCCACCAACAGTGCAGCGGAGATGGCGTCAAAGGCACGTAGGGTCGGGAAGAGCTTGGCAGGATCCTGCGGCAGCGGCCAGCTGGACAGCTTCACGGCAACCACGTTCGCAGGCCTATTGATATAGACCATCTGCCCGTGGATCCCCATGGCTAGCACCACGTCATTGCCCGCATACGGGAACCACATCTGATTGCGGTACATCCCCCCGGGCATGAGGTAATCCCCAGGGGTACCGGCAAAGGCATCGCGGGAATCCGCGGCCCCGGAAAGTGTCTGTTCGATCCATTCACTGGAGAGCACGCGTTCCCCGTTCAACGAGAGACCGTCGTTCAGGAAGAGCGCACCGAACCGGGCCATGTCGCGCAGGGTGGCGTTGATCCCACCATCGAAGGTTCCGGTGCCGTATTGGTCGGTGCCGATTAAGGCGTCGGCTTCGGTGCCGAGTTTGCTCCACAAGTATTGAGACATCAGCTCAGGCATGGCGGTGCCGGACGCGGCCTCGCAGACCCAGCCGAGCATGTCCGTCTCGCACGAGCGGTACTCAAAGACCCCGCCGTGGGCTGTCTTGCGCGGCAGCGTGGAGAGATACGGGTAAAGACCGGTGGGGCCTGGCGCCTTGGTCGGAGCCCAACCCAAGGCTTGCTCAAGCATCCTGATCCCACTGAGCGGGTCAAGGTAGTTCTCCGAGAAATCGATGCCCGAACGCATGTCCAGCAGGTGGCGCACCAAAGCCCCGGCGTAGCCGCTCTGGGCAAGTTCCGGAAGATAGTCGGTCACCTCCGCTTTGGGATCCAGCACCCCGGAGTCGCACAAGGCACCGGCCACCGCCCCGATCAGCGATTTGCTGACAGACATCAACAGGTGCTGTGTACCCTGCGTCATCTCACCGAAGTACTGTTCGGTGAGCACTTGGCCGTGGTGCAACAACATCCAACCGTCGGTATCGGTGGTTGCCATCACCGCGCCGACGGTCACGGGCACTTCGCCGGGCACGAGCGGAACCAATATGACAGAATCCAGGTCGCGGTGCGCGGGCGGCAGTTCGCTAACCGCCCCGTAGCCACGCGGAATAACCGCGGTGGGAAGGAAGTCCGCCATGTGCTGGAATGACCAGTGCATGTTTTCGGGGAGTTTCCAGTTGGTCACGTCGATCCCGACGGGTGGGCTGACCAAGTTCTTATCATTCATGGGAGTTCCCTTTCAAAGATGCACCGGTGACCTATCTGGACCATACCACCGGGTTTTCTAAGCAAACCGCTTCCTTCGACCTTCAACCCAATGCTTTCTCCGATATGAGTCTCGTCGATCATGATGCAGTCGGAACTCCCGGTCTCGCACGCGGTCCCGTCGAGCTGAACGACGCCCTTCAACGGACATTCTTTTGGGGGCCCAAGAAGCACAATGGAGATCGGTACCCGAGCGGGTGAATCAATCATCGATGGAAGCCACCGCGTACGACTCCACGATTTCTGGGGCACACTTAGTCGCATGGACGAAAACACTGCCATCACTGCGCAAAACTCGACGGTTGAAGAATGGACGCTTGCCTTGGCGCAGTCCACCGGCACGCCGGGAGGTGGTGCCGGCACGGGTATCATGCTCGCCATCGCCGCATCGTTGACATCGATGGTTGCCGGCTACACCGACGCCGCAGACAGCCAGCGGGCGGAAGTCACCGCCATTCGAGAACGAGCCCAATCACTGCGGCAGGAGGCGCTGCGATTGGCGGATGAAGATTCTTCGGCTTCCAAGGCCTTCGGGGCTGCGTTTCGACTGGGCAAGGGCCCGGAGCGGGATGCAGCCATATCCGAGGCATCCGTTGATGCCGCTCAGGCATCCGCCGTGCTCGGCAAGAAAGCCATCGATGCCGTAGATGATCTGGCGTGGCTCGCGGCCAACGGTAAACGGGCACTCGTTGCCGATGTCGTGGTCGCGCTCGGCGCCTTGAGGGCAGCCGTCGCGGGTGCACGCACCAACGTCAGTTTCGATCTGGGTTCACTCACTTCCAGTGGCAGCACGTTGGAGCAGGTTCGCGAACAGCATCCAGTCCTATGGTCGAGCGTTGGCGAGCTCAACGCCGCGCTCGAGCGGATCGACGGGCTCACGGCCGGGATCGATCATGATGCCGCACCAACCGACGACATGTCGTAATTCCCGGTCACCAGTCGTCAATTCATCGTTTCTACGGCACGGAACACAACTTCAAGCCCAGCATGGCGGCAACGCGACCGGGAACATTCGTTGCCGCCGGCCATGCACGCTTTTCGTTGCACATGAGCGGGCCTCCCGGCCTTCAACGGCGAACCGATAAGCCACGGCCGAACACCCGACCACAGCGAGTCCCGCGTGGTTCTCGCGCCCAAAACGAAACCGCCCCCGACCGCCGTCATCAACGGCAGACAGAAACGGATCGATGGGTTCAGGTTGAGACGGGCGAGTTATTCGCGTCGCCAGGCACAACGTCCATCCCAGCTGGATCTGGGCTTGGGACGCTTTACTTCGAAACCCCAGGTTCACGGAATGAGAATTCATGCTGGCAAACTATTTCCTCCAACCTCAGCGAGTGGCCTCAGCTAATGGTGGTTGTACGTCGACAGCAGCTATCAGCGGTACCTCGGTGTCGATCGCAGCGTATACCGGCTTGTTCCAGTCGTCCCATATTTTCGATACGGCAGCATAATCATCCCGGCCGTAGCCGGAAGCTGCCGCAATATCGTAAGCCGTGTGGGCACCTTGAATGGCGAACAGGGGTACACCCAGTGTCTGGGCGAGTTCCAGAGCCAGGACAGAGTCCTTGCGAGCGGCATCGAGAGGCATTCCTCCACCGAAGTCACCAACGGCGACACGCTGTGCGTACCGGTACGTCAGCGGGCGATGCAGGCCCATACGCTCATCTGAGAGTAGCTCCACTAGCTTGGTGCAGCTGATGCCAGCGGCCGTCGCCATGGACCCGGCCTCCGAGACGACCACCATTACTGCATGTGCAACTGCGTTGTTGATGACTTTTGCCGATGCCCCGGATCCAGTGGGACCGAAATGGATCTGTGCCTCGGCCACGGCATCCAATATTGGCTTATTGGCCGCAATCACTGCTGCATCGCCGCCGATAAGTAGTGTTGCACTTCCGTTGGCCATTTGCTCAACTCCTGCAAGGAGCGAAGCATCGATGATGTTGATTCCGTGCGGAGCCAAAATCTTCTCGCACCGACGAACATCTTCTGGGTTCACGGTGCTGGTTTCGATAACGGTGCTGCCGGGCTTCAGAACCTGAGTAAGTTCAGTCACCACAGCTCTAGAAACGGAGGGATTAGGCAGTGAGAGCACGACAGTGGAGCAGCCGGAAACGTCCGCAGGCGACGAGATTACTTTCGCCCCGAATTCCGCTTGGGCTTCAACCAACCTGTCGGTGTTCAGGTCAAAGACTTTGACGTCGAATCTTGCAGCTATTCTCCGTGCCACGATATAGCCCATGTTTCCAAGGCCGTAGATGGCAACATTATTGGTTTCACTCACAATGATTTCCTAAAAAGACTTGTCGGGTTCGTTCGTCAAATTGATCATGATGTTTTTGGTCGTGAGGTAGTCGTCTATTGCTTCGACTCCGCGTTCGCGGCCGTACCCTGATTGCTTCACGCCACCAAACGGTGCTTGGGCTTGGCTAACTCTGTAAGTGTTTACCCATACGGTACCGGCCTCAATGCGGTCGGCGACTCGGTGCGCGCGGCCAAGATTCTGCGTCCACACTCCTGATGCCAAACCAAAGTCGCTGTCGTTGGCCATGGCGATTGCTTCTTCCTCCGTTTCGAAGGGAATGACCGAGAGAACAGGTCCGAATACTTCGTGGCGTGCTATGTCAGAGTCGTTTGACACGTCACGGAAAACCACTGGCTCAACGAATAGACCGTTTCCAAGCGCGGACAAGTCTCGCCCTCCCTTCGTTGCCATCACAGCGTCCCGCGAAGCGTCCTTTACCATCGAGGTGATCCGCTCGTGTTGAGGTCTATTCGCCACCGGGCCCATCTGAACGCCGACTTCCGCGGGGTTACCAAGGCGAATTCCGTCCGCTAGTTCGGCTAGCTCGGCCACCACACGCTCGTAGACGCCACGTTGGACCAATAGTCGGCTGCCCGCGATACAAGATTGACCGCCGGCGCCAAAGATACCGGCGGCAGCGCCCTTGACAGCAGCATCTATGTCAGCATCATCAAAAATGATGTTGGGGCTTTTTCCGCCCAGTTCCAAGGTGACCGGAATAAGTGTGGACGCGGCCGCGCGCTGGATGGCTTGTCCGACTTGCACACTGCCAGTGAAACTAATCCGACCTACTCGTCGATCTGTGGTCAGCGCCTCACCAACATGCGGTCCACCGGTGACCACGTTGAACACACCTTCGGGAAAACCAGCTTGGCGTACGTACTCGGCAAACTTCAGGGTCGAGGTCGACGCATGCTCGCTGGGCTTCACCACAACGGTATTACCCGCTGCCAAAGCAGGTGCCAATTTGTTCGAAAGCAGCTGCATCGGCGAGTTCCACGCGGTGATCAGTACGGCGACACCCACGGGCACGCGCCGGGTGTAATCGAAGAAACCCGGGCGGTCTAGAGGAATAACCGAGCCGAATATTTTATCTGCTTGCCCAGCGTAGAAACGATACATCCGGGCAGAGAAACGCGCTTGATTCGTGGTCTCTGCAACAAGCTTGCCGTTGTCGGCAGATTCAAGTTCGCCAAGCTCGGTGGCATTTGCATCAAGTATGTCCGCGAGCTTGTTCATCAGACGTGAGCGCTCGTATCCGTTGGTCAAGCTCCAGACGGTGTCGAAAGCCTTCTTTGCTTCGCCAATAGCCTCCGTGACATCTTCTGCGGAAGCATTCGGTATCGTTGCGAAGTCCTCACCGGTGTAGGGATTCGTTGCGACGAGAGTTTCCCCGCTTGAGCTCGCGGTTTGTCTGGACCCTATGGTCATTTTGAAGTGCTTCATATGAAGAAAATCCTTTCGAGTTCGAATATGGCGCTAAACGCCCTTGCGCAACTTCAGCGACAAGGTCAAGGCGATCCCAATGATGGAGCAAGCTGCCAAGCCCATGAGGCCGCCTTCAATGGATCCAGTGCGTTCCTTGATGATGCCAAATGCCGTTGGTGCGACGAACCCTCCCAGGTTTCCCAATGAATTGACCAAGGCAATGCCAGCCGCCAAGATTTTTGGGTCCAAGGATACAGAGGTCATCGACCAAAAAACCGAGTTACATGTCTTGTAACCCACTGCGGCCAGCGTCAAAGCAAACAGCGCGAACCACGGGTTGGGCGTAACGGCCAAGAACATGCCCACTCCCATGAGAAGCATGGAGCCGACTACCAATGGTTTTCTACCTCCACGGTTGTCCGTCAGCTTCGCAAGGAGGTACATAGCGATGACTGCGGCAATCCATGGAATTGACGTAAGAAGCCCGATTTGAATTGAGCTAATACCCTCAATCTTTGCCAGTATCCCCGGCAGCCAGAAAGTCACGGTATATCCAGTCATCACAGAAACGAAGTAGATGCCACACAGTTTTAGGATCTGGGGCTGGAACAGTAGCTTCCAAGTGGAAACGCCGTCATTGTCTGCTCTACGAATCGACTCGTCTGCCTCCACTGCTGCCTGTAGGTCAGCCTTTTCTGCAAAGGTCAGCCATTTGGCATCGGCAATATGTGAGACAAGTAAACCAAGCGCGACTAACCCAACAAGAATAGACACCACCCCCTCGATGATGAACATCCACCTCCAGCCGGCAACATCAAACAAACCGTGCATCTCCAGTAGGGCACCGCTGATTGGACCGGTGACGATATATGCCAGTGCAGACGCACTAAGAAAGACGGCAACGGCCCGGCCTCGATATGCGTCAGGAAGCCACTTCGAGAAATAGAAAATGACACCGGGGAAGAATCCTGCCTCCATTACTCCTAGGAGAAATCGCAACAGGTAGAAAATCATTTCGTTGTGGGTAAAAGCCATGAGCACCGTGACGATCCCCCACGAAACCATAATTCTGGCCAGCCAAATGCGGGCACCAAACTTCTGCAGCAAGACATTGCTGGGTACTTCAAAAATGGCGTACCCGATAAAGAACAGACCTGCGCCAAACCCAAAGGCGGACGCGCCAATACCCAAGTCCTTGCTAAAGGCATCTTGCACGAAACCTATATTGGTCCGATCAACTTGGTTGATCAGCAACATGAGCACCACTAAGGGGAGCATTCGGGAATAGAATTTTTTGACCGCCGACTTAACGTTGGCATTGCTTTCCAACGCCCCGAAGTGGCCGGGTGTAGTGATCTGACTCATGGGGATCCTTAGCTGATCGTGTACTTGAGGGCCGACAAAGCGTGTGTTTACTCACCTCTCCCTAAATGCTAGTTCCGGCTTCCCATGCTCGTCCAACACATTATTTGTTAAAAACGATACTGTTAGAGGTATGAGTTACACGATCGATCAGTTGCGTTCGTTTGTCGTTGTTGCAGAGGAACTTCATTTCGGACGCGCGGCAGAACGGCTGAATATATCCCAGCCGCCCCTGAGTAGGCAGATCCAGTTGCTTGAGCATCATCTCCATGTGCAACTTTTTGACCGTACCCGACGGGCGATTAGCCTCACTTCGGCAGGAGAGGGGTACCTCTCCGATGTTCGCAGATGCCTTGAACTTTTGGACGCCTCGGAGACTAACGTACGGAGAGCCAAAGATGGACTTCATGGCTCTATCCACGTTGGGTTCACCCTCATTGTGGGAAATATCTTCGTTCCGCAGCTTTTGAAGCTTGCAGCGGAAGAGCTCCCACACGTAAAGCTCGTACTTCATGAAATGACAACGGCGCAACAACCATCGGCACTTTTCCAGGGAACCATTGACATCGGCATGTGCCGACCAGTTCCAAACTCTTCTGAACTTCAAAGTAGGCCGCTGCCGTCAGACAGGCTTCTTGCTGCGGTGTCCAAGAATTCTAAACTTTACGAAACCTATCGTTCTTCCGGTGACGACCAGTATCCGATCCTGCCGATCTCAGCCCTGGACGGAGAGGAATTTGTCATGTACGCCACGAACGGACCTGCCTACTTCTATGAACTTCTCCGCTCCATCTTCACGCTCTGGCAGATAACGCCGCGATCAGTGCAGGAAATCGTCGAGGTCTACACCATGCTGCAATTGGTCGATTCTGGTATTGGAATGGCTCTCGTTCCTTCCTCGACCTACCGCTGGGTCGGATCAAACACTCAACTCTTCCGTGTTCCCGAGCTGGAACAACACACAATTAATTCGACGCTAATATGGAAAACCGAAAGCAGAAACCCCGCATTGAGAAGAGTCTTGCATCTGACAGAAAAGTTGGAGTACGCGAGCTCGATCTGAAGTATCCGGCGTCATCCCTATCCGACTTGCCGTTGGAATCTCTAAAACTTATTTTTTAGCCCCCACCGAAAACGTCCGTCTTTGCCCACCGGAAGACACGGACTCTCCCCATGTCAGCCTTTGGATCTCGCTTGAACTGCTTGCCGCGGTGCTCCCGGGACGGTTGCAAGTGGCCGGAGAAGTTCTCGAGTGACTGTATATCCGTCCTGTGAGATGCGACGAGTCTTGCGGGAGGCATTGCCGTTCAAGGCCACAGTGGGCAATGTTCTGTCTGACGCCGATAGAGGCAGCAGAAGGTAGCCAGCGCACACTTAGCTCCGGTCTCGGTCTCGCCAAACCCCGCGAAGCGTTGCTTGTCCCTACCAGCCCTTGGAGCTTGCTGGGCTTACCAGGTTTCAGTGTTCCGGTCTCCACGCAAGGCGCGGGTTTGAAGGGTTCAGCGTAGTTACTGGAAAATAGCCTCAGAATCGGGTTCTGCTCGCGGACAACCAGAATCCATATTCCCGCTGATGTGTCAGTCCCTTGGCGGCAGAGAAGTGAACCTCCTGCTGCCGTGCGATCGTGCTTGAAGCCTCGCACTTCATCTCTGCTTTAACGGTGGACCGAGTACCCTCCTAGGTTCAAGCACCGCCCGGATTCCCAAGAAGGCCTTGGCGCTTGCTCACTTCTGCCCCACGAATTTCCTGCCACTAACCATCGGCGCGGGACCGTCCCTGCGCACCGCAGCGCACCACTGAACAGCCAGAGTCAGGCGGCGAATAGCAGTCCGCCGCGCCATCGCAACTGCCTACTACAACGAGGCGTAAACCAGACGACGCCGGCGCTGTCGTTCGAGGCGTATGAGCGAGCGGACACCCGCATCTTGGGGAACGCGCGCGTCCGGCGACGACGATTAGCCACAGCCTTAGATAACGAAGAGTAGAGACCACACCCTCGTATTTTCAAGTTCCGCATCATCTCGCTGATGCGGCGTCGCATTGCAGCTCCCCTTGTCTACGGGCAGGCAATAGAGACAGATATGGCAAATAGCGTTCCAGCGCCGCTGCGCGCCGTGGAGGTCGAAAATTACGCTTAGGTCACCGTGGATGCTGGTATCTGACGTGCAGCGGCGCGATGATAGTAGTGACTACCGCGTTTGACGCCGGTCCGTCCTTGGTGCCGTTGTTTGGCTCGTCTCATAACGTGGTGCGGAGGGTTCCACAGGAACCGTGGATTGTTGCTGTGAGCACGAGTATTAGAGTCCTGATTTGATTCAGCCCTCCACGCGGTAGACACCATCACCCTCAGGAACAAACTACATAGGAGGTGCCCCGTGGACCTGGTTCATGAACGTGCCGCGGGTCTTGATATTTCCAAAAGCGACGTGAAGGTCGCCATTCGTGCCCTGGGCAAGCGTGCCGGCACTTTTCCCGCTCCCGTGGTCAACACGTGGGGTTCGACCACCAACCAGATCCTGGCACTGCGCGACATGCTGGTTGCGGCTAAGGTCACCACCGTGGTGATGGAGGCGACCAGTGACTATTGGAAGCCGTTTTACTACCTGTTTGAGGACGTGTTGCCGGTGATGCTGGTCAATGCGAAGGCCGCACGCAATATTCCCGGCCGGAAGACCGACGTTTCCGACGCCTCTTGGTTGGCCCAGTTGGGGGGCCCACGGTTTATTGCGTCCCTGTTTTGTTCCGCCCCCGCCGATCCGGATCCTGCGGGATCTGACTCGGGCACGCACCATCGCCACCGAGGGCCGAACCCGGGAAGTGCAGCGTTTGGAGAAGTTCCTGGAGTCCACCGGCATCAAACCGTCCGACTATATTTCCGATCTGATGGGTGTCTCTTCCCGGGCCATGCTCACCGCGCTCATCAACGGGGAACGCGACCCGCAGGTGTTGGCGAACCTCGCCAAGGGGGCGTATGCGTCCGCGGATTCCCGAGCTCGTCGAGGCTCTTACCGGGCGGTTCGAGGAACATCATGCGTTCATTTGCAATATGCATCTGGAGCGAATCGACTCGATCACCGGGTGGGTGAATCAGCTCACCGCGCGGATCGATACGGCGATGGAACCCTTTCTGGTCGCCCGGGAATTCCTGGCCACCATTCCCGGAGTCTCCACCCTCGTTGCTGATGTCATTGTCGCCGAAACCTGTGCGGATATGAGTACCTTCGAGACCCCGGGCCGACTCGCCTCTTGGGCTGGGCTCAGCCCCGGTTCAAACGAATCGGCCGGACGGGTCAAATCCAGCAGGACCCGCCCCGGGAACCGTTATCTCAAAGGGGCGTTGGGCATCGCTGCCCTGTCCATTTCCCGACACCCCCAGGGAACGTATCTCGGGGTGCGTTACAAACGAATCATCGTGCGTCGCGGCAAGATGAAGGCAATTGTTGCCACCGAGCATTCCATCCTCACGGCCGTCTGGCACATGCTCGCCCAGGGCGAGTGCTACCACGACCCCGGTTCCGACTTCTTCACCCAAAAAGACCCCGCCCGCACCAGGAACAATGCGGTCCGCCGCCTCCACGAGCTGGGCTATGACGTCACCCTGAGTACTCGGGAGGCAGCCTGACTCGCCTTATTTTCGTATTAGCTGGTGCGGTCGGGTAGCCCGGCAGTGGCCGGCCGATGATGCTACCGTCCATCGCCCACGTCGTTGTCGACTTACAGCCCCATGTCTAAGTGGTCACGAATCCTGGACGTGCGCGATGCCGATGCCGAGAAAACTTCCTACGACGGACTCTTTTCTTCTCTGCTAGCTCGCGAGGATACCCCCGATCTACTTTGGGCCTACTTCAGGTAGGCACCCGAGACCCATCCAGTTTTCTTGCCGACTTTCACCTGGACCCACTTTCCTGACTTCTTGCCCGCGAGCTGGACCGTGGTCTTGGTCTTGAGGACCATGACAACTTTGTGCTTGGCCCCGGCCCCTGCCCGCATGTTCAGGCCGCTGGTTGTCTTGCGCGTGACGGCTTTCGTGGCTTTCGGCTTCGGCTTGGGTTTGGCCGAGGTGCCACTGGCCTTTTGCTTGGACAGATACTGGACGGAGGCCCAGCCGGTCTTGGACCCCGACTTAACCTGGATCCATTTCCCCGCGTCCGCCTTCTTGCCGGTTGCGGTGACTGTGCTCCCCTTTTTCATGGTCACCAGCACCTTGCCGGTCTTGGCACTGGCGCGAAGATGCAGGTTGGCTTTGACCGTGTACTTGACCACGGCGGCCTTGGCCTTCGGCTTCGGCTTCGCGGTAGGCGCCGGCTTCATCGGAGGAACCGGTTTCGGCTTGGTCGGAGGAACCGGCTTCGGTTTGTTCGTGGGCGCCGGTTTAGGAGCAACCGGAGGCTTCTGGACGGCCTGCGGCTTGACATTGTTCTGCGGCTTTGGCGCGGCAACCTTGGACAGGTAGGACTTGGATACCCAACCGGCGTTGCCGCCGGCTTTCACCTGCAACCAGTCTTCACTCAGCGCGGTCAGTCCTGTTGCTGTCACTGCCGTGCCCTTGGCCAGCGTCCGGAGCACGGCGCCGTCACGAGCTGACGAGCGCATGTTCAGCGACGCCGTCGTCATGTACTTTGCGTTTTTATACGCATTCACGTTCTTGATCGTTACCGGGGGCGGCGCCGAAACGACGTTCGGGGTGACCACCGATTGCTTGATCCATCCGGTCGAGCCATCGGCACTCACCTTCAGGTGCTTATTGGTTCCGGCTGCCAACGGCGCAACCACCTTGGTGCCCTTGCCCAATTGCTTGAGCACCGGCCCGGTTTCGGCGGCCCGGGTACGCAAGGCGGTACCTTCGGCCAACCAGTAGGTGCAGCTTGGGGGACGCACATCGGGATACACGGTGGTGGCATTGGCATACAGGTCGACTCCGCGAGCCTTCACAAACGGCACCGGGTCCACCGCCGTTCCCTGGTACCAGCCCCCGCGCCACAGCTCAAAGTGCAGGTGCGGCGCCGTGGAAGGACCACTGTTGCCAACCTTGGCGATCTGTTGTCCGGGCTTCACCATGGAGCCCAGCTTCACATGGGTGGTGGCGCTCCACATGTGGTAATACGCGCCGGTGTACGTCACACCGTCGACGTTGTGCTGGATAAGGATGTAACCGGATGCAGCGTTGGTGCCCTGTCGGGTTTTGATGACCTTGCCGGCGGCCGCGGCAAAGATGGGCGCACCGTTGTCCGTGCCCAGATCCTGGCCCAGGTGCTCGGTTGATCCACCGCGAACGGGAATGCAGCGCGGTCCCTTGGACGAGGTGGCCCGGTAGGTATTTGCTTCCAGCGGAAGCACCCAATGATCGGCCAGAGGCAGCACGCTCGAGGCAGCATAGGCGACAGCGGAAGACTTCTCGGCCACGGCGTAGGTTGCTGCGTCCGGTTGTTCGGGGGCGATGGATGCGGCGGCAGGCGCCTGCAGGGGTGCAGCGGTGGCAGCCGAGACGCCCAGAGGCGAAAGCAGAACGGCAACCGCCAGCGTCATATGGAGGAACTTGATTTTGGGCACGGTGATCATTTCAGACGTAGGGATGATTCACCCCCTGTTGGATACCGTGTTGTCGATATGCGTCAGCACCGCCCCAAAGCGTCCCCGACTAGGTGTGAAGTAATAGGCTACCTCAATGGTTATGCGATTTCGTTCATCGGATGAGTCCGACTGTGTCATGTGGAGAAAGCGGTACATACCTCGCGCGCACCTGCTGGCGTCCTCCAGCTGCCCGATCGGAATCCCAGGCCCTCCAGAGAAACAGTCCCTGGCAGACGAGGATGAAATGGGAGCAGGCAAATGCCTAACCCCGTGAAGCAATCGGCAGGACCATGATCATCTCCTTGCAAACCAGCAGGCGGCTGATTCGATGAAGACACGCAAACAACTTGCTGCCGGCTTGGCATGCCTAGTCGCGGCGGGAGCCTTCACTCCAAAAGGGGCCGGCCCAGGGGCAACTGGCATTTATCGGATGCCTCCCCGGACTCGGCCCCAGCTAAAACTAGGCCCTATTTGGACACCTTGCCCATCAGGCTTGCAATCGGTCGCAGGAAAATCGGTTTGGCCAGGAACCATATGATCACCGTGACCGCTACGGCCAGTGCGAAGACCCCGAAACCAAGCCACCCTGCATCATCACGCGCCGCGAACATGTGGTTCATGTTCCGTAGCACCCCAGTGCTGAGCACCATGGCCACGTGCATGATCACGAAAGCCACGAAGAAGATCATCACCGGGAAGTGGAGCTTCCGGGCGAGCTCCATGGGATAGGCCTTGTCCAGCTTCGCGTTGCCCTTGGGCCAGATCGGACTCATCCTCACACCGGTAATGATCGCCAACGGTGCAGCGATGAATACGATTGCGAAGTACGACAGGACTTGCAGCGCGTTGTAATTGATCCAGCCGTTCTCGGTTGGCCAGTTGAGTGAGGCATATTGCACCGCCGTGCTCAGGGCATTGGGAAAGATGTCCCAGCTTGTGGGCACGATACGCATCCACCCTCCGGTGACGAAGAGCAACGCCATGAAGATCAGGCCATTGGCCATCCACAGCACATCCAGACTCAGGTGGAACCAGAGTTCCATACTGATTTTGGTTGGCTTGGACTTGGTCTTGATCAGTCCGGAGTTCTTTCTGGTCCAGTAGGCCTGCGGGCGCGCAGTAGTCCGGACTTGCCAGCCTGAGCGGATGATCAGGACGATAAAGAACGCGTTCAGGAAATGCTGCCAACCAAGCCATGCGGGCAATCCCACCGGAGCCCCTTCGGGCAGTTCGCTGTGACCGGGATATGCCACCAGGAACTGCTGCACCGGTTCCATGCCCCTGGCCCATTTGGCCAAAAACACCATCACTGCCATGGCCACCACGATCACAGCGATCCAGATGGCCAGACGGGTCCACTTCGCGGGGGTGGACGTGGTTTCCTGTTTTAATCTGGTCGGCACCGACATCTCATTTACCTTTCTTATACGCCTGCGGTGACGCTGTTGCGTTCCGCGATGGCTTCCTTGAGCGCCGGCAGGATGGCGAACAAGTCACCGACGATGCCGAAGTCCGCGACGTCGAAGATCGGGGCATCGGCATCCTTGTTGATCGCCACGATGCGCTTGGCGGTCTGCATCCCGGCCAGGTGCTGGATGGCGCCCGAAATGCCCAGGGCGATATAGAGATCGGGCGAGACGCTGACACCGGTCTGTCCCACTTGGTGGTTCTGCGCAATATAACCCGAATCCACCGCGGCACGGGAGGCGCCCAGACCCGCACCCAGGGCGTCGGCCAATTCCTCGACCAGCACGAAGTTGTCTTTCGAAGCCACACCACGGCCGCCGGAGACAACAATCTTGGCGCCGCGCAGTTCCGGCCGCGCGGAGTTGGTGACCCGCGGACTGCTTGATTCAACAACGGCCGAGGCTGCAGTGGAAACCTCCAGGTCCACTACGTGGGTCACCGCATCAAGCACCGGATTCAGCGGCTCAGCGCCGGTGGATCCAACGGTGACCAAGGGGACCCCTGCCCCGATGGAGGACTCGGTGACGTAGTCTCCGCCGAAAACCGAATGAGACGCTACGAGCTGACCCGCACGCTGTTCAAGTTCCAGCGCCTCGAGGATCACGGGGCTGTTGGTGCGCATGGCCAGCCGGCCAATGACTTCTCGGCAGACCGCGCTGTTTGAGGCGAGCACGGCTCCCGGTGTGTAGTGCGCCATGGCCGCGGCAAGTGCTGCCACCGCACAGGCTGCCACGTGCGTGGCGGCTTCAGTGGTTTCGGCGATGAAGATCTCGGCGGCGCCAAGGGCCGAAAGCCGGGAGAGCAGTACCTCGCTGTTGCCCGGATTTGATGCAACCACTGCCACGGGAGTACCCAGGGGTGCCGCGGTCGCCAGAAGGTGGGCACTCGTTGAGCGCGGCACGCCGTTCTCGGTCAGTTCGATGTTTACCAGGATGTTGGTCATGTCAGGCCTTCCTTAGATCAGTTTCTCGGCAACGAGGTACGCGGCCAGCGCTCCGGCGGCCTGCCCGTCATCAACGATTTTGGTTCCTGCGGTGCGGGCGGGGCGCCGGGAGGCGTTCAGCACGAGATTTCCCGCGGCGTGGTCGACCCCGGGGAACCCCAGATCGTTGGCGCTATGCACGGCGAGCGGCTTGCGCTTGGCGCCCAGGATGCCCTTGAACTTCGGGAAGCGTGCCTCACCGACGGCCTCGGAAACCGAGATCACCGCCGGGGTGGCGGCACGCAGCACGGTGGTTCCGTCCGCGTCCGAACGCTCACCATGCACACTGCCAGCGACGACCTCGACCGAATCCAACGGGCCCAGGAACGGCAGGTTGAGTGCCTCCGCGATCATGGCGGGAACCACGCCGCCGCGCCCGTCGGTGGATTCATTGCCGGCGATGACCAGGTCGGCACCGGCATCGGCCAGGGAGGCAGCCAAGACCCGGGCGGTCATCAGCGCATCAGCTCCGGAGAGGGAATCGTCTTGCACGTGGATGGCTTTGTCCGCGCCCATCGACAAGGCCTTGCGCAACGCCTCGGTGGCGGTGCCGGGGCCCATGGTGACCACCACGATTTCAACGCCCTTGTCGGCGTCCTTCTGCTTCAAGGCCACTTCCAAGGCACGCTCGGTGATTTCGTCGGTGACCCTCTCGCTCGCATCCCTGTCGGCCCATCCATTGGCACTGAGGTGACGTTCCGTATAGGTGTCCGGCACCTGCTTGATCAGCACTGCAATCTTCACGACTGGCTCCTTCTTTCTTGTTGAACTTGCACATATACGAGCGATTCGTCCTGTCCAGGTATCTTAAACCGGTCAGTGTTGAACCGCGTAGGCCGTGTTGTCGGTGCGGGCGCGGGGTTTTGCCGCAGTTCGCTGCCTGCACCGGTGACCCGCCCGCCGTGGACAGGCTAGCCTTCGTTGCCCTTTGGAACCGCTCTCGGTGGAAGCCAAAGCCCCCGGGCCCGTGCCACCACGGATCCCTCGGCACGAATCTCGCCGACCACCCAGATCTTGCGCCCATCGATATGGTCAACCCGGGCAGAGATTGCCAGTTCCTCGAATAGAGGTACGGCATGGTCGTAGTCAACGGTCAATGAGCGGGTGAAGATCCATGTTCCGACGGTTCCGGCTGCATATCCCATGATGTGGTCCAGCAGCGAAGCGACGAACCCGCCGTGAACCCGCCCGGGAGGGCCTTGGTAGGCCAGCCCGAGCGTCGTGGTGGTGTTGGCGGTATGGTCATCCATCACCCGCAGCGTCACCGGTGGTGCGATGGGGTTCAGCACCCCGGAAATCGGCGAACGATCCCGGTAGCTTCCCTTCCGCGGCCCGCTTCGGTCCGCCGTCCGCCCGCCGACCATCGCCTCGACGGGCTGGACATGGTCCGCGAGCAGTTCCAGCACCGATTCCAGTCGCTGGGCCAGTTCCGGCGCCACGGGGGTGTCTTCATCGAGCCTGACCATCGCATCGAGCAGCGCCCTGGCATGGTCCGCTGCCGCCAACAGGCTCTGGCGGTTCACTGACTGATCCGCGTGGCTCATCCCTGTCCCGGGCCACGCCGCCGCCCTAGACATTTCCCAAGATCAGCGCGCTGGTAGGAACACCGGTGCCGGCGGTGACCAGCACGTTGTTGGCGTTGGGCACCTGGTTGACCGCTGTGCCACGGATTTGGCGCACGCCCTCGGCGATGCCGTTCATGCCGTGGATGTATGCTTCCCCCAGTTGTCCGCCATTGGGGTTGATGGGCAGGCGCCCACCGAGCTCAATGGCCCCGTTCTTGATGAAGTCCTTCGCCTCTCCGGGTGCGCAGAAGCCGAACTCCTCCAGCTGGGCCAGCACGAACGGGGTGAAGTGGTCGTAGAGCACCGCGGTGTCGATGTCCTCGGGGCTCAGCCCGGTGTCGTTCCACAGCTGGCGAGCCACGTTGCCCATTTCCGGCAGTGCCCGGTCTCCGTCATTGCGGTAGTAGCTGACCATGGTGTGCTGGTCATAGGCGGCGCCCTGTGCGGCTGCCTTGATGCTCACGGCCTGCCCCGGCAGGTCCTTGGCCCGCTCCGGGGTGGTGATGACGAAGGCCTGGCCGCCATCGGATTCCTGGCAGCAGTCCAGCAGGTGCAGCGGATCGGCGATCCAGCGCGACGCTTGGTGGTCCTCCAGGGTGATCGGCTTGTTGTAGAACCAGGCCTTCGGGTTGGTGGCCGCGTGCTTGCGGTCCGCGACGGCCACGCGGCCGAAGTCCTCGGAAGTGGCGCCGGTCAGGTGCATGTACCGCTGGGCGAACATGCCCACCCACGAGGCCGGTGTCATCAGGCCGGAGGGAAGGGTCCAGGCATAGGCGGCTGCCCGGGCATCCGGCGCCATTCCCTCGGTGTTCATGGCCGCGCCGAATCGGGCACCGGAGCGTTCATTGAAGGCCCGGTAGCAGACCACGGTCTTGGCCACACCGGTGGCCACGGCCATCGCTGCGTGCAAGATGGTGCCGGCGGCGGCGCCTCCGCCGTAGTCGACGTGGCTGAAGAAGTTCAGCTCCTTGCAGCCCAGGCCACGGGCGACCTCGATGGCGGGGTTGGTGTCCATCGAGTAGGTCACCATTCCGTCGACGTCATGCGGGTTCACCCCGGCATCGCGGCAGGCCGCCAGCGAGGCTTCCTGGGCCAGCTGCAGTTCGGAGCGTCCTGAGTTCTTGGAGAACTCGGTGGCGCCAATGCCTACGATGACTGCCTTGTTCAGCAGGTTGCTCATGGAGTTTCCTCTCGGGAAGGGATGCAAAGATCTACGGTGCCCGTGACGTGCGGGCCCAATGAGTTGGTGCCGATCACCTTGACGGTGACGTTGTCGCCTTCGACCGATTCCACGGACCCGGTGAAGAGCATCTCGTCGCCCGGGAAGTTGGTGGCGCCCAGGCGGATGTTGATGCGGCCCACGCGGGCAGTGGGTCCGGCCCACTGCCCCACATAGCGGTTGACCAGTGCGTTGGTGGTCAGGATGTTCATGAAGACGTCCTTGGTACCGGCGGCAACTGCCACGTCCTTGTCGTGGTGCACCTTCTGGAAGTCCCGTGTGGCAATCGCCCCGGTGACGATGAGGCTGGTTGTGATCGGAATCTTCAGTTCCGGAAGCCTCTGCCCCACGGATATTTCCGTTGGGCGAGCCAGCGTCTGGGTTCCCTCTTGCAGGCTCATGCCTTCCCTCCTGCCGGGCGTGCCACCGGCAGCACCAGGTCCGCATCCATGCGCTGTGCGGTGATGGCCACCGGCATGTCGATATGCACCTCTTCGCGGGCGATGCCTTCCAGGTTCATGACAACGCGCGGGCCTTCGTCCAGTTCAATGACCGCGACCATGTAACCGGGCTCGAAGGGCGGGACGATGGGGTGGTATAGCACCACGTAGCTGTGTACAATTCCTTTTCCGCCCATGACCCTGGGTGACCAGTGCACGGAGTTGCACTCGGGGCACATCGGCACCGGCGGGTGGCGCAGCTGATCGCATCCGTCGCACGCCTGGATGCTCAATTCGCCGCGCTCGTTGAGGGATTCGAAGAAGAAGGCATTATCAAGGTTTATCGCCGGACGTGGGCGCAGGACCTGATCCCGGGTTTCCACCTGGTTCTCTGTCATGGTCTCAGTCATTTTCAGTTCCCCTTTGCTGGGTTGTACCAGAGGGTGCGGAAGCGCATGGTGCCCACGCGTTTGCTCTCCTGGTCCGTGTAGGTGGTCAATGTGGTGATGAAATAGCCCTCACCCAGACCCGTCTGCTTGGGCCCCACGAAGGTCTCCACCTTTTCGGTGGCAGTGAGAACATCACCCGGGAGAAGGTAGCGGTCGTACTCCTGGTCGCAGTTCACCGCGACAACGCTCGGGTATCCGCATTCGGCGAGGATCGCGTAGGCATGATCCACATCGCTTTCGATCTCCGGGTCCGAGGGGTTGATCATGTTCCAGACCTGCAGCGCCGACGGCGGGGACACCACATCGGTGTGGCCGGCCGCGCGAGCGGCCTCGGGATCAAGGTAGATCGGGTTTCTCTCCCCCATGGCATCGCACAGGTGGTTGATCATCGGCCGGTTGACTTCGTCGCGGGCCACGGACACCCTCTCGTGCCCGGCGGCGATGATCTCGCCGATCCTAGTGGTGGGATCCTTGCTCATACTGTCTCCTTGACGGTGGTACCGGCTGGTTGCAGGGGCAGGAGATGGGAGCGGCCGTTCTCTTCGAACAGCTCCTCCAAGTTCTCCATGGCGCGTACATCCAGCCGCTCGAAGACGATTTCGCGTCCGGGCCGGTGGTAAACGGTCTCGTTGACCAGCCACGCTTCCTTGCGCAGGCTTGGCTTGTTGATCTTTTGCGTGGCGGTCACCGGGACATCGGTGACGATGCTCAGGAACCGAGGTGCCCACTTGGTTCCCAGGTCCGGCTGCGTCTCGAGGAAGGCCGCGAACGCCGCCGGATCGAAATCGTCGGGGTCCTGGACTTGGAGGGTGGCCATGACTTGGTCGCCGGTGCGGGCATCGGGAACCGGGTAGACCGCAGCCAAGGTCACCCCCGGGTAGCGCGAGAGTACGCGTTCGACCGGGGCCGCGGAGAAGTTCTCGCTATCGACCCGCAACTTATCCGAGGTGCGGCCGGCGAAGTAAAAGAACCCTTCTTCGTCGCGGTAGCCAAGGTCACCGGTCAGGAAGGCGGTGCCACGGATGCGCTCTGCGACTGCCTCGGGGTTCTTGTAGTAGCCCTCGAACAGTGAGGCACCGGTGAGGTTCACCAGTTCACCTATTGCTTCCTCGGCATTGAGGATGCGTCCGGAATCGCTCAGGATCGCCGGTGGGCATTGCACCATCGTTTCCGGGTTGACCACGGCCGCGTCCATGCCTTCCGGCGGCAGGCCCATGGAGCCCTTGGGTGTCTCCGGCGTCCGCCGTAGGTTCAGCCCACCCTCGCTGGCTCCATAGTTTTCGGTGGGCCAGACACCAAAGCGACGGTGGAACTCACTGATGTCGAAGTCAGAGGCCTCGGTGCCGAAGCAAGCCTCCAGGTTGGTTTGGGTTTCCCCGGCCTTCTCGGGCTGGGCCAAGATGTAGGACAGTGAGCGACCCACGTAGTTGAAGTAGGTGACCTTGTAGCGCATCAAGTCCGGGACGAAGCGCGAGGCCGAGAACTTGCGCGCCAACGCGAAAGCGCCACCGGTGTACAGCGGGTTGGCCCAGCAGGCGAAGATCCCGTTGCCGTGGAACAAAGGCATCGAGTTGTAGCTGACGTCGTTGCTGCCCAGACCCATGTGGCGGAATTCCGCGGTGCGGTAAAGCCGGCCGGTGGTGCAGATCACCGCTTTGGGATCCCCGGTGGAACCGGAGGTGAACAGCAGCAGCAGGATCGTGTTGGGATCCCCGGCGGCCGCGGACTCCGGGCGCGGTGCATTGCGGTATTTCTGCAGTTCCGCGGCATACTCCGGGGATTCGATGAGCAAGGTCTTGCTTCGCTTCACCCCAGGTTCGACACCGTTGAAATAGGACTTCAGTTCACTGCTGGTGATCAGGATTTCACAATCGGTGTAGGCGATATCCCGGGCCAGTTCCTCACCTCGGCGCGTCAGGTTGATTCCCACCACGGTGGCTCCGGCGTAGGCGGCGCCACCGATGGCGAAGATGTACTCGGGGTCGTTTTCCAGCATGACCCCCACGTGGAAGAGCTGTCCCTCCTCATGCATCGAGAGCATCAGGTGCGCACGGACCTTGCATTCGGCAACCACTTCGGCCCAGGTCCAGATGCGGCCCTCGAAGAGCAGCCCCGGTCGGTCGTCGTCGGCTCGCTGGTCCAGTAGATCTCTGGTAGTTTGGTTTCTTGTCGTTTCAATATGGGTGTTCATATTCAGTCCTTAAGGGTGAGGTTAGTGACCTGAGTTTCGGATTCCTGTGCGTTCAGGGCCTTAGTCCGTGGAATGAAGAACACAATGACAATGGTCAAGACGCATGTGGCGATGAGCGCACCTACGACTAGGTAGAACCCTGATAGCGAAACGAAAGTGTTCTCGCCTGCGACAACAGGCGAGAACGCGAGCATCAGGCCCACGACCGAGGCGGCGACCGCTTGGAAGGTAGTACGGGTTACTGCGTTGACTGCGGTGGCGGTGCTGGTTTGTTCCGGGAGTACGCATTCCACGATGATCGTTGGCATGCCGGAGTACAGGAACCCGGTACCGAAGATCACGACCACCAGACCGGTGACCACCGTCGCGATTTGGCCTGGAGCCAGGCAGATGATGACCAGGCCGAGAATGGTCAATAACGAACCGATCATCAACCCCATGCGGGCACCGTAGCGGGCGGAGATCTTTCCGATCAGCGGCGAAATGGCGAATGCCGCGGCGGCGGAGATAAATGCCAGCACACCGGTCATCGTGGCACTCAGTCCCAGGCCCACCGGCAAGGCCAGCTCGCTGCCATCGGCCATCATGACACTGCTCGGATTACGGTAGATCGTCACGCTGAGGATATTCATGGTGCCGATCGGGCCAATTGCGATCAGCGCGGTGGCCAGCATGCCCAAGGCAAACTTTCGCTCGCCGAACATCCTGACATTGATCATCGGCTCTTCAATGCGAAGCTCCCACTTGATCCACAGCGCCAAGACGACCAGGCCGCCGATCACGTAGGTGAGCACCAAGATGTCGGTCCATCCATGGGACTTGCTCAGTGTCAGGCCATAGAGGGTGGAAGCGATGGCCGCCCCGAAGAGCAGTCCCCCGGCGTAGTCGATCCTGCCGGCCGTTGCCAAGGACTCACGTGGTTCCCGGGCAATGCCGAAGTGCACCATGATTGCGGCGATGGTCGCCGCTATGGCTGCGGTCCAAAAAATGGAGTGCCAGGTGGAGTAGTCCAGGAACAAGCCTCCGGCGAGCATGCCGGCAGCGCCGGCGATGAGCGCCGAGGTGCTGACCACGGCGATGCCCATGCTGATCTTCGCCGCCGGGAACGTGGAACGAACCATGCCGATGGCCAGTGGCAGCACAGCTCCGGAGACACCCTGCAACGCCCGGCCCGCAACAAGCACACCAAAGGTCGGGGCCAGGGCGCTGATCACCGAGCCGACTGCCGAGAGCAACAGAATGGCAACCAAGATCTTGCGCCGACCAAATTGGTCGCCCAATCGGCCAACGAATCCGGTGGCCAGTGCGGCAACCAGCGAGTACGACGTGATGACCCATACCAGCTGCGACAAATCGCTGGTGAAGAAATCCCCCGGCGTATAGAGCAGCTGAACCGCCATCGAGGTTTCAAATGCAGCAATGACCTCTGCGAACACGAGAATGGCTAGGACCGAGCCGATACCGCGCCGGGCAGTCTGCGTTGAGCCAACCGCCGTGGTTATGCCCATGACCCCTCCAGCGGAAGAATCACGTCGGCCAAGTCCTCTGCGACCTGTCCGGCTGAGCCCCAGAGCACGTCGAGTTCACGCACCCAGACGAAGAAGCGGTGGATGTGGTTGTCCAGGTCCGCCCCCATGCCGCCGTGGAGATGCTGGGTCGCATGGACCGCCCGGAATCCGCCCTCTCGTGCACACCAGGAGGCGGTGAACGCGGCCAGTTCCCCTTCGCCGTCGTTATCCAGTTGCCAAGCGGCGTCGATGGTGGTCAGCCACGTGACCATTGAATCGATGTGCGCGTCTGCAGCGCGCAATGCAACACCCTGGTTGGTTGAGATCGGCCGGCCGAATTGCTGGCGCTCGGAGGTGTAGAGCGCGGTCCGGCGTACCGCTTCTTCGCAGGCGCCGGCCGTGATGGCCGCTGCCGCGGTGAGCAGGCGGGGACGGATCCAATCGACGACTTCACCGACCGGGCTCTCTGCACCGACCAGGTCCTCGAGGGATACCGGCACATTTTCAAAGAGCAACGCGGCATGCTGTTGCTTGGATAGTCCCCGGAATTGATCCAGGACAATTCCTGCCCGGTCTGTCTCGATGATGGCCACCCGCTCGCCGTCTTGGGTGTGGAACTGAACCATCAGGTGCGTCGCGCTTGGCACGATGTAGCCGAACTCAACGGCTCCGTTCAGCACCCAACCTTCGGCTGCTTGTTGTGCATTGATGCGGTGGCGTACCTCGGGCAGCAGGACGCCCACGCGGGCGGTTCCTTCGTTGATGTTTTCAAGAACATCGCGTCCCCCGCCGAATTCCGCCAGTGCCAGTGCTGCGACTGCGGTGGTGATGAACGGAATGCGGCCCAGAAAGCGTCCCTGTTCACGCGCAATCAGTGCCAGACCCACTATGCCCAGTCCCGGCTCGTTCTCATCGACGGGCAGCAGGGCTTCGAGCAGACCGGACTCGGCGATCTGCTCCCAGAGGACGGTGTCGAAGGCTTCATCGGCCTTCTCCGAAGCTACGTGCTGTTCGTCGCCGCTCAAGTGCGAGAAGATCTGGGCGGCGAGGTCGGCGACCGCCTGTTCGTCTTCACCCAAGGTGAATTCCATGTTGGGGGCCTGCATCGTGCGTTGACTGGTTGCGGTGCTCATCGTGCCTTCCTTGCCATGCCGAGGGTGGTCCAGGCGACAATTTCGCGCTGGACTTCGGCGACGCCGCCGCCGAAGGTGTTGATCTGTGCGCCAAGGTTCATCAGGGCCAGGCGCCCGGTGTCAAAGCGCCAGGGAGCGTTCGTGATGCGCGAGGCACCGGAGCCCACTACTTCCAGCAGGGACCGATAGACATCGACGACCGTCTCTGTGGCGAAGATCTTTGCCGCGGAGGCGGATCCCGGATCCAGGTCACCCAGGGTGGTGGTTTCCACGAGTTTCCAGTTCATCAAGCGCATGGCACGCAACCGGGCGGTGGATGTTGCCATCAGGTGGCGTACCCAAGGTTCGGCTGCCAATGGTTTGCCGGCGGCGGTTTCCTGTTCGCCGACCCACTGGCGAACATCATCGAGCAATCCCTCGCAGATGCCGCTGAATGCGGCCAAACCGACTCGTTCGTGGTTTAGCTGGGTGGTGATCAAGCGCCAGCCTTCGTTCTCATTTCCAACCACGTTGGTGACTGGGACGCGAACATCGTCGTAGTAGGTGGCCGTCGTGCTGAACCCGCCGACGGTGTGTATCGGGGTGGAGGAGAAGCCTGGGGCCGAGGTCGGGACCAAGATCAGTGAGATGCCCTTGTGCTTCGGAGCATCCGGGTCAGTGCGGGCAGCCAGCCAGATCCAGTCGGCGCCGTCCGCGCCGGAGGTGAAGACCTTGCTGCCGTTGATGACGTATTCATCGCCATCACGCACGGCACGGGTAGCGAGGGAAGCAAGGTCGGTGCCGGCTTCCGCCTCGGTATAGCCGATCGAGAAGATGCATTCGCCGGCAAGGATCTTTGGGAGAAAATAGTCTTTCTGTTCTTGGGTCCCATGGCTCATGATTGTTGGTCCGACGGTGGTCATGGTGATCATGGGAATTGGGGCGTCGGCGCGGTAGGCCTCGTCATAGAACACGAACTGGGCGTCCGGACCGAGGCCCTGGCCGCCGTATTCGGTGGGCCACCCGATACCGAGCCAACCGTCTCGACCCATCTGGGCCTGGGTTGCGGCAAGGACCGGTCCACCCGCTTCGCCCTCTTCGCGAAGCCCTGCCCGCACGTCGTCAGTGAGGATATTCGCAAAGTAGGAGCGGATCTCCTGGCGGAGATTCTCGATCTCCGATGAAGAACGTAGATGCATTGATTTGCCTTTCGTCGTTGACTAGGCGCTAACCGTCGGCGACGGCAATGTGTGATTCAGATTACTTGCCGGCCGGCAGGTAAGCAAGATCTTGTTTTATCTCTTCCCATATGCGAGAGGGGTGCACGTGCGGACATTCCACCAATGTCGGCACGACCGAAAAACGCAAGAAAAAGTGTTTATTTGCGATAAAAAATATCGATTATTACAGGAAAAACAATAGTGTTATATATATGTAAATGTATTCAATAAAACTCGAAAATTCGAATATAATTCGCACACTTGCATCGATCGGATATCTATTATTCATAAATTACCAATTAATACGACTAAATGGATTGATGATTTGTTTCCAGGTACAGATTGGCGCGCTTTGCGCGGCTCAGAAGCCCTCAGCGGAAGGCCCGGGCCGTCGCTATTTTAGAGTCAAAACATAGGTACAATCATTCGGTTCCCGAACAGCACTCCGACGCGTTTCCCGACAGTGCTTGGTGTTGACGACCGGACCTCCGATCAGGGAAAGACTGCGCGGGCAAAGGGCTCGCAGGCAGAGATCACAAAGTGGTGACGCGACCGATCACTGTGTGTTTGTTGTTCGGGGTCCCCTGGAAATATCACGCCGAAGAATCCGTGGAACATTGTGAATTGGTGGACTGTAAAACCCCGAGGGTTGAATTCCGGTAGCTCTCATTCGAAGAGCGGAGAAGACTTGGCGACGATCAGCAGGAAAGTGCACAGGGAGCCAAAACCAGAATCACCAAGTTACCGCGGAACTTTGCATCGGGCGTTCGAGCTCTGAAAACACCTCGGTACGATGCCGTTTCGCCAACCGCACGCTAGATTTCGATTGATCCCTGCGGCAACCTAGCGGGCAATCCAACCCGTTCGAAATACGCGTATATTCACGTTTGGCACACATGCGCAATCAAGCAGCGTGTCTTCGGAGTACCGACAGACGGACGGTGCCAAACACCGGGGCCCGCATATCGACCCTGCGTGCCACGGCGAAGACTGGAATTTTCCAGCAACCACCCTGGTGACAGGTAAATCGAAATAGTCTTCCTCGCTTGGGAAAGTCGAGCGACTACGAAGCACAATGAGCGCCAAAACCGCACGTTCTCGGGGGAGATCGAGTACTGGGAAGACCTGCTGATCGGCAGCCGAGAACGCTTTCCCACCTCTGCTGTCAGTGGCGGCGCATTGATGAGCACAACGGGTACCTGCAACCAGAAAAAATTCGATCAAACATTTGGCCCTCGTCCGAAAAGTCCTTTCGGTTATCACGATCCAAGCGAGGACTTCGCGACGGCAACACCCTAGAGTGAGAGCAACGCAGCGCTACTTTCGATGACGTTGATGCCCGGCTAGCACCATGGAAGCTCTGGTTTCACTGTTCCAATGAGTCTCGGATGAAATCGTAAACGACCTCACGGCGGCGCTTATGGGTCATGCCGTTGACTACCGTGCGGTTCTTCCCGAAAACAATCTCGCGTTGCATCACATCCATGAGGAGTTCAGCACGCACCTGTTCCTCGTCGCTCATGCCTGGAATCATTGCTAGCTCCATCGTGCGGGTCCGGTGCCATTCAATACGGCCCAAGATATCCGCAGGCATCCAAGCATGGCTGCCCCCAATAGCAAGGACCTCGACCGCTCGGGTGTTTGACAACAGCAGCTCGGAGTATTCGACCATAAATTCCCAGCGTTTCTGGGCATCCGGGAATCGCTCCGGTGTATCGTGCAAAAGCTCATCAATCGCGTCCAGCAATGGATCGAGAATTCCGGTAAGGATGTCGGCTTTGCTTTTGAAGTGGTAGTAGAGCGCGGCCTTCGTGAACTCCAGCTTGGAAGCGATCAGGCTCAAAGGCGTGCTGGCATAGCCGTTCTCCGAGAAGAGAACTGCAGCAACATCAAGAACTTTCTCCCGTGTCGCATGGTTTCCGCTGGTTTGATTCCTCGTCACGTCGCCGATCCCTATGCCTTAGTGGTTGGTCTCGAGCATATCGGCTGGCATCGACAACCGACTAACGCAGCTATGGGCACGTCAGAGTCCTGTCCAACAGTGCCAAGCTTCAGGGACAGGAGCGGGCCCAAAATTTGGAAAGCAACATCCGATTGCGGATCCTTCCCCCAACTTCACCGGCTCGTCCCCTCTTGGGTAGATGCCCTCGTCCTCGACTCCCGACCTGATTGGTGCGACGCACGGACGACAGCGCTGGGCGTCTGGTTCGGTTTCGATCCATGTGGTGCCATAGGTCCAGGACAAAGCGGGCACCCATGACAGCCGATTTTAAGCACTCCTCTCATCATCGTCGCCGGGGTTTCCGGGGATTGTGCCAACGACCTCGCCATCACGGCTGATTCGATACGAAAGGCCTTCCTGCGCCGGTCAGCGAAGCGGGGAATTCAAACCGAATCTGGCGATGCAGACCGAGACGCTCTTTGAGCGTACGGTAGCCCACTATATCGACGTGCTTGAGGGACGCAAGCACGTCGATAACCAGCTAGGTCTAAGGGGACGCTGCGGGTGTGGAGATGGCGCTTGTGCATCGTCAGCTGGTCCGCCAGTTCGAGGATATGACATGACCTGACGCGAATCTGGGCCGCAGGCGAACGGGCCTCGCCTTCGCTGGTTCCCTGCAGCAGAGCCTCTGGCCCATCCCGGAGAGGACGAACTGCTCCTTCATGGGGACCCACGACATCAGACAGCTAGTTGCTGCTGGATGCGGCCATGCCCTCCATGATCGATCGACCGGCGAGCAAGGGCATGCTACCGGCAGCGACACCGCTCAGGGCCGCCGTGATACGTTCTCCAACTTCGCTGGTGGTGCCACCCATCTCGGGGCCGGCCAGCCCTTCCATGGAACCCAAGACGTGCACGACGGCGGTTTCGACCGCGTGTGCGGCCTCGATTTCGCCCAAGTGTGCCAGACACATGGCCAGCGAGAGCACGGCGCCCGCGGGATTGGCCAATCCCTTGCCGGCGATGTCCGGGGCAGAGCCGTGGATGGCCTCAAACATGCTTGGGGCGCTACCGTCAAGGTTCAGGTTGGCGCTTGCTGCAACGCCCATCCCACCCTGGATCACCGCACCAAGATCGGTGATGATGTCACCGAAGAGGTTGTCGGTCACCACCACGTCGAAGCGCTCGGGTGAAACCGGCAAGTGGAAGCACATGGCATCGACGTGGACATAGTCGGTCTCTACCTCCGGGTAGCGCTTGGCCATGTCGGCCATCGTTTCGGTCCACAGCTTCCCCGCCTCGACGAGGATGTTGGTCTTGTGGCACAACGTCAATTTTTTGCGGCGCGAGTCGGCAAGACGAAAGGCGTAGTCAATCACCCGCTCGACACCGGCCCGGGTATTGACCGATTCCTGGACCGCAACGGCATTCTTTGTCCCGGCGTGCACTGTCGAGCCGCGTCCCACGTAGGCGCCTTCGGTGTTCTCGCGTACGAACACCATGTCGCACCGCTCCGGGCTCAGATCGGCGATCGGTGTCTTCACCCCGGGGTACAGCCGCACCGGACGCAGGTTCACTGCTTGTTCAAAGGCCTGGCGCATCGCCAGGATGAAACCGCGCTCCAGGATTCCGGGGGTCACCGAAGGATCCCCCATCGAACCGAACAAGATGGCGTCCTTGCCGCGCAGGCTTTCCTCGATGGCTCCGGCGAAAAGTTCACCGGTGGCCAGATAGTGCTGTGCACCTGCCTGGATAAGCTCGCGTTCGGTTGAGAAGCCAAAGAGTTCCTGGGCCTTGTCCAGCACGCCCAGGGCGCAGTCCGTCACCTCCGGACCGATCCCGTCACCCGGGACAACGGCCAGTGCATACATGCGCTTGCGGGTTGTGGAACTGGTCGTCATTGTGATCTCCATTGCATCGGCCTGCCGTTCACCAGTAGTCTACCTATATCACTGGTAAGACCACTCGTTCAATAGAGGACCCGATGACGGGCCCCGGACAGGATGAACCTCATGAGCGCCCGCTCCCCCTTCCCCGCCCACTTGGCCCAGACGCTGCCCGTGGGCGAGCACGGAGTGAGGGCAACAAGCACTTCACCCGTTGTTTTCCCTTTTGACGGATCAGTGGTCGGCCAAGCACCGTGCGGGGATGCAACCACCGCCGCACTGTCCTTGGACCAGGCGGCCGGCACCTTGGGTGTCATGGCCGCAGCAACCACCGGAACCCGCAGGGCCTTGCTCTTGGGGATCCATGACGCTTTGGCCTCCCGCGGCACCGAACTGACGGAACTGTTGGTGCTCGAAACCGGCAAGCCTGCCGTTGACTGTGCAGTGGAGATGGCCCGCACACTGACGACTTGGCAGGCCGCCGCCGAGGAAGTCACCCGCATGACAGGGGAAACGGTGCCTCTTGACCTGCAGCCCCTGGGTGCTGGCATGCTGGGCTACTACACCCGCCGTCCGGCCGGCATCGTGGTGGGCATCGCCGGATTCAACTACCCCGTCTTGCTGGCCAGCCACAAAATCGCTCCGGCGTTGGCCGCCGGGTGCCCCATCATCCTCAAGCCATCCCCCGACACCCCGCTGGCCACCTTGTGGATGGTGGAGTTGATCCGCGAGGTCCTGGCAGCACATGGGCTGCCACGCTCGATCGTGCAATTGGTCAACGGAGGCATCGACGTCGGGGAGATACTGGTGAAGGACCCTCGCGCCGCGGTGGTCTCCTTTACCGGTTCGGCCGGCGTGGGTCACCAAATCGCCCGTGATGCCGCACCGCGCAAGGCAGTGCTGGAACTGGGTTCCAACACCGGGTTGATCGTTGACGCCGATGCAGATCTTGACGCAGCGGTCGACGCGGTGATCCGCGGCGGCTTCTACGCTAACGGCCAGGCCTGCATCTCCATCCAGCGCGTGGTGCTGCACCAGACAATCGCCACCGAGTTCACGCAAAAGCTTGCCTCCCGCATGCCTGAAGTGGTGATCGGAGACCCCCGCGACCCCGCCACCAGGGTCGCCCCGGTCATCAATGCAGCTTCCGCAAAACGCATTCACTCGTGGATCGCCGAGGCGACAGCAGCGGGCGCACGTGTCCTGGAAACAGCGGCCCCCACCGAAGACGCCACCGACACCGGAGCGCTGGTGCGTCCCACGGTGCTTCTGGGTGTGCCACGGAGCTCCCCGCTGTGGAGCCAGGAAATCTTCGGTCCGGTGCTCTGCCTGGAAACGGTCACCAGCATGGAAGAGGCCATCGACTTGGTCAATGAATCCCGCTATGGCTTGCAGGCAGCCGTCTACACCCGCTCCCTGGCCAATGCGTTCGAGGCCATCAACCGGTTGGACGTCGGAGGCGTGGTGGTCAACGAGATCCCCGGCTTCCGCTCCGACATCATGCCCTATGGCGGGGTCAAGGATTCGGGTGTGGGACGCGAAGGCCCCCGTTGGGCCATCGAGGAATTCACCATCACCCGCATGGCCATGATCCGCCCGGCCTAAGACCACGCAGCACTGAGAGTAGGAAACAAAAGTGAACGCAGCAATGGATTACAGCAAGCTGTTCCGCCTCGACGGCCGCAAGATTATGGTGATCGGCGCCGGCAGCGGCATCGGGCGCGAATCGGCGCTGGCCCTGGCGGCCCAGGGTGCCGCTGTGGTTTGCGCCGACAGGAACCTTGAAGCCGCCGCCGAAACCGCAACCATGGCAGGGTCCTTGGCCACGGCCAGCGAACTTGATGTCACCGACGTCGCTGCAGTCACGGCGGCTGCGGCCGAACACACCGATCTTAACTCGTTAGTCTTCACCGCGGCCACCAACGTGCGCAAGCGCATTGCCGAGTACTCCATGGAGGAGTTCGACCGCGTGGTGAACCTGAACCTGCGCGCGAGCTTTTCCCTGCTCCGCGCCTTTGCCCCGAATATGGCTGCCCGCGGGGGCGGCTCGATCACCGGATTCGCTTCCATCCGTGCCTCCGTCGTGGAACCTGGCCAGGGCGTTTATGCAGCCTCCAAGGCCGGTCTGGTGCAGCTGCTGAAGACCGCTGCGGCCGAGTTCGGACCCCAGGGCGTGCGCGTGAACGCCATCGCCCCGGGTGTGGTGGAGACCCCGCTGACTGCCCAGATCAAGGCCAACAAGCAGTGGTACGACGCTTACGCGAACAAGAGCGCGCTGGGCCGCTGGTCGCGTCCCGAGGAGCTGGCTGGAGCCGTGGTCTATCTGGCCTCGGACGCAGCAAGTTTTGTCACCGGATCGGTACTCACCGTGGACGGTGGATGGACGGCCATCGACGGCCGGTTCACCCCGCCGGCCTGATCCGGTTCCCCATGACATGGCAAACGGGCCGCGCAGCCTCCCGGACAGAGAAGGGACGCGGCCCGCTTTTGCTTTCACGCGACACCGGCAAGAGCCTTGTCTAGGGAACCAAGGACCAGTCCGGTGCTGCGTCCCCGCGCACGCCCTCAAACCAAGCACACGCCGCCAAAACATCCTCATCGGCCCCCGTACGCCCTGCCACCTGAAGCCCGATGGTTCGCCCGTCGGTGGTGAATCCGCAATTGACGGTAGCCGCCGGCTGGCCTGACATGTTGTAGGGCAGGGTGAAGGAAATATGCGACATTGGCTCATCAGGGTCATTGGACGGCATGGGATGCTCTGCTCCGAACGCCGCCATCGGGGCCACCGGGGAGAGCACCAGGTCAAGGGACTCGGTGGCTTGGCGGGTCACCTGCTGCAGTTGCGCGAAGCGCTGGTAGTTCTCGATCGTTGCGGCACCGTCGGAGTCCTTGCCCGCGGAGCACCAGCGGGCAATGTAGGGCAGGACGCTCGCTTGTGCAGCCTCGTCCAGCGCACGGTAGTCGGCCCACGAGCGGGTGCGCCAAAACGCATCGATCCCGGTGAGCATCGCCGCGCTCATGAACGGGGCCACAGGCACGACCGTGGCACCGGCAGCGGCGAAAAGTTCCGCGGCGAGTTGGACCGCGGCAGCCACCTCCGGGTCGACCGGCGCACCGGAACCGGCATCAAGCTGCAGCCCCACGCGTAGCCCGCGGGGAGAGGAAAGCCTCTTGTTCCAATCCATTTGCGGGTAGGGGCGGGTCGAATAATCACGTGCATCGGGCCGGGAAATGATACTCATCAACGCCGCGGAATCGGCAATCGTTCGCGTCAACGGTCCTGCCACGCGTCCCAGATAGGGCGCGTGCAAGGGCACCAGTCCGGCGCTGGGCTTCAGCGTCGCCAGTCCGGCCCATGTCCCGGGCAACCGGATGGATCCGCCGATGTCCGTGCCCACGTGCAATGGTCCGTACCCCGCCGCTGCTGCGGCTCCTGCCCCGGCACTGGATCCCCCGGTGGTCAGCGAGGGGTCCCATGCGTTCCGGGACACCCCGTGCAAGGAAGAAACCCCGGAGGACAGCATTCCCCAATCGGGCATGGTGGTTGAGCCCAGGATCACCATGCCCGCTTCGAGCAGCCTGTCGGTCACCGGGGCATTAGTCGCGGCAACCGGCGGGTTGGCAATGGCGGTGCCCGAGGGCACCGGGTGCCCGGCACGTGGAATGTTCTCCTTCACGGTGACCGGCACTCCGTCGTACGCCGAGCGCTGGGTCCCGGCCGCCCAGCGTGCCGCCGATGCAGCGGCGTCGGTGCGGACCTGTGCCGGGTCATGCAGGTAGAAGGCGTTGAGCACCGGTTCGCGTGCTGCAATCCTGGTGAGGATGGTTTCGGCCACCTCGCGTGGGTCCAACCCCGCGGCGTATCCGGCCGACAGCTCAGCCGTAGTTGGTTCTTGGGTCTGCTGCGTCATGCTGGATCCCTTCATGCACCACGGGTTGCGGCGCGCTCTACTTGGTGGTTACGGCCGTTTCCTTCGCCAGCACCTCGGTGTGCAGGTTCATCGAACTGGCCACTAGCTTGGCGGTATAGGGATGTTGGGGATTGGTGTACACGGATTCGGTGTCCCCTGCCTCGACAATGACGCCGTTTTGCATCACCACGACCTTGTCGCACAAATAGCGGATTACTGCCAGGTCGTGGGAGACAAAAACGAGGGTGAGTTGGTAGGCATCGACCAGATCCGCGAGCAGGTTCAACACCTGCGCACGCACCGAGACATCCAGCGCGGAGACCGGCTCGTCGGCCACGAGCACCCGGGGCCGGCAGATCAGCGCGCGGGCAATCGAGATGCGTTGGCGCTGGCCACCGGAAAATTGGTGCGGGTAGCGCTGAAGAGTTTCTGCACCCAAGCCCACGGCCGCAAGCATCTCTTCGGCCATCTTCTTGCGTTTGGCGGCGTTCTCGGTGCGTCCGGGGACAAGGAGTGGTTCGGTGACGATGTCCAGCACCTTCATGCGCGGGTTCAGCGAGCCCATGGGATCCTGGAAGACGATCTGGAGTTCCTGGCGCAGCTGCACCAGCTTTGATTCCGGGGCTCCGGCGACCTCGTTGCCAGCAACCACCGCGGAGCCTGAGGTGGGTTGGTCCAGGCCTGCAAGGATGCGCAGCAACGTGGACTTGCCGGACCCCGACTCCCCCACCACACCAAGGCGTTCGCCCGGAAGCACCGTGAAATTGGCCGACTGCAGGGCGTGGACCTCGGTGGGCTTGCCAAAGACCGAGGAGCGTCCGCGTTTGTACGTGCGGGATAGATCGGTGATCTTGATGACCGGTTCCACCTCGACGGCATCGGCCCCGGATGCCTCTTCGGGCTCCGCTTTGCGCGCAGTTTCGGCCTGGGCCCGGGCTGCGGACTCGTTGGCGGTCAAGGGGACGTAGGCGGCGGCGGAGGCGACGGTGAACAAGCGCCCGTCATTGTCCGTGGCTTCGAGGTCACTGGCCGCCAGCAACCCTCGGGTGTAGGGATGCCGGGGGCGGGTAAAGATCTCCTCGGTGGCACCTTCCTCCACCACCTTGCCGTTGTTCATCACCAGCACCCGGGTGCACATGTTGGCCACCACCGCGAGGTCGTGGGTGATGAAAAGCAACCCGGTTCCACGTTGGGTGACCGATTCCAGGACCAGGTCCAGGACCTGCCGCTGCACGGTGACGTCCAATGCCGTTGTCGGCTCGTCGCACAACAGCAACGAGGGGTCGTTGGCCAGGGCCATCGCCAGCATCACGCGCTGGCGCTGGCCGCCGGATAGCTGGTGCGGAAAGGCTCGTGCGGCTTCGGCAGGGTCCGGCAGCTTCACGGCTCCAAGCATCTCGATGGCCTTGGCCTTGGCTTCCCGGCGCGAGGATACCTTCTTGTGCTGCAGCATGATCTCAGCAACCTGTGCCCCGGCACGCATCAGCGGGTTCAGCGCGGTCAACGGTTCCTGGAACACCATCGCCATGTCGCGGCCGCGGATCTTGCGCATGAGAGAATCCGGTGCGTCAACGAAGTTTGCCTCATGCCCGGCCAGTGTCACGGTTCCCGTGGCCTGAAGCCCATCGGGCAGCAATCCCATGAGTGCGGTGGTGGTCACCGACTTGCCGGACCCGGACTCCCCGATCAGCCCGATGCGCTCGCCCCGGGCCATTGCGAAGTTCACGTCATGGACCAAGGAGAACTCCCCGGTGGAAACCGAAAGCCCTTCGACTCTCAGTAAGGTGTTTTCCTCGTTCATGAACGTTCTCCGTTCAGCTTCGGATCGAAGCGGTCGCGCAGCCCGTCGCCGAGCAGGTTGAAGCCCATGACGGCTACGGCAATGGCCACCCCGGGCCAGACCGCAAGCATGGGGTTGATGCCGAGGTACTGCTGGGATTCCTGCAGCATCCGTCCCCAGGAAGCCGTGGGCGGTTGGGTGCCCAGACCCAGGAATGACAGCGCGGCCTCGGCCAACACTGCCAAGGCGAAGGTGACGGAGCATTGCACCACGACCATGCCGACGATGTTGGGCATTACGTGGCGCAGCGCCACCCTCAACGCCGGCTGGGAGGAGGCCCGTGCCGCCTGGACGTATTCGGTGCTCATCACTTGCAACGTCCCGGAACGGGCAATGCGCGCAAAGCCGGGGACCGAGCCGATACCGATGGCGACCATGGCCGAGACGGTGCCCGGACCGTAGACGGCAGCAAACATGATCGCCATCAGCAATGCGGGGAAGGCCAACAGGATGTCGGCAAAACGCATGGTGACTTCCTCGGTGGCGCCGCGTTTCATGCCCGCCAGGATCCCCAGCGGGGTGCCGACCAGCAGGGCGATGCCTACCGCCACGAGTCCCACCAGCAAGGTGATCCGGGCTCCGTAAAGGATATTGGAAAAGACGTCGCGGCCCAAGCGGTCGGTGCCCATCAGGTGCTCAAGGCTGGAGCCCTGGTGCTTGTTGGCAAAGAGCTGCTCGTAGGGATCGTACGGCGTCCAGAAGAAGGACAGGACGGCCGCAACAACGACGAGGGCAACCAGCACCGCGCCGATCGTCAAGGACGTGTTCCTGCGCCGGGCACGCTTAGTGCGCATGGCCGGAATGGATGAGGTGCTCATGATCTACTCCCCTAAGCCGATTTCCGGATGCGCGGATCAACGACGGTGTACAACAGATCAACAATGAGGTTGATGACCAAGGTAATTCCGACCAAGACCATCACCAAGGACTGGACGGTCAGCATGTCGCGGTTGCCCACGGCATCAAGCAACATCGAGCCCAACCCCGGGATCACAAATACCCGCTCGATGACCACTGCACCGATGATCAGTGCCGCCAGTTGGACCGAGGTGACGGTGATGACCGGGATCGCTGCATTGCGCAGCCCGTGCTTGAACAGCGCCTTCATCGGGGACAGCCCCTTGGCCCGCGCCGTGCGCAGGTAGTCCTCGCTCATCACTTCCAGCACCGCCGAGCGGACATAGCGGGTGAGGATGGCAGCTTGCACCGAAGCCAACGCCACCACCGGCAGCGCCACCCGGGAGAGGAACTCGCC
Source organism: Paeniglutamicibacter antarcticus (assembly GCF_039544305.1). Lineage (NCBI taxonomy): Bacteria > Bacillati > Actinomycetota > Actinomycetes > Micrococcales > Micrococcaceae > Paeniglutamicibacter > Paeniglutamicibacter antarcticus. Next base: position 17,324 of record NZ_BAABLK010000092.1, on the reverse strand, counting down.
AAAGTCAACCCCTGGCGCCGTCCATCCGTTGGAAGGGAACCACCCAAGCTTGAGCGCGAAGAACATCACCAGCAGCAAGCCGGCCAGGAAGCCCGGGATGGCGATGCCGAGCTGGCTGATGGCGCTGACCACCGCGCCGGAGACCTTGTTGTGCCGCACCGCGGCGAAGGTGCCAAACGGGATGGCGATGATCAGGGCCACGATCATGGCAAGGCTCACCAGGATCAAGGAAACCTGGACCTTGTCCAGCACCATAGGGCTGATGTCTTGGCGGGTCAGGTAGGAGGTGCCGAAGTCGCCAAACGGCAGTCCGGAAGCCCAGTCGAAGTACTGCACCAGAACCGGCCGGTCGGTGCCGAACTCGGCACGCTTGGCTTCGAGAAGCGCCGGGCTGGCATTGACGCCGAGGGCGATTTGGGCGGGATCACCGGGAACCAGTCGCAGCACCACGAAAACCAGGATGCTGGCGGCAATGATGCTGGCCACGAACCGGGCAATATTGGTCAGGATGCGTACGACCATGCCGCGCCCTCCTTGCTATCTGGGTGTTCGTTCGAGTGTCGGAATCGGTCCCGCGCAACGCGGCGACGGGACCGATTCCTGTGGTGCGGAGCCTTGGACCGCTACTTCCAGCCGATGTCGCTGAGGTCCAGTCCTTCGGAGACCGCGTTGGCCGGGATTCCGGTGACATCCGCCTTGGCCAATACGGTGTTGGGGAACACGAATAGGGTGTCTGCTGCGGCATCGTCCACGATCGTGCGCACGACCTTCTTCATGCCTTCGACGTAGCCGGCTTCATCGGCCTTATCAGCTGCTGCGGCTTCGGCCTTGATCTTCGAGTTGTCGTATCCGATGTAGTAGTCCGGGTCATTGAAAATGGTCAGCACGTCACGCGGTTCGACGGCCAAGATGATGGACATCTGATAGTCGTGCTTCGTGAAGACCTCGTCCAACCACACAGCAGGGAACTCAGAGGATTCTATGGTCGCATTGATGCCCACGTCCTTGAGCTGAGCCACGACGATCTCCGAAATGGCCGTTGCGTAGGGGCGCGTCGGCACGGTGAACTTGATATCCAGGTTCTCCGAACCGGCTTCCTTCAGCAGCTCTTTGGCTTTGGCCGGATCGAATGGGTAGACATCGTTGAGATCCTCGTAGTAAGGATCGGTCGGAGGGACGGGTCCGCCAACCAGCGTTCCCTTCCCGTTCCATGCCGCGTTCATGACCGCTTCGCGATCGATGGCGTACATGACTGCCTTGCGCATCTTTACGTCATTGAACGGAGCGGCTTTGTTGTTCATCGAAAGGACGATCTCGCCCGTGGAGGTGCCGTCAAGAATTTGGTATTCGTCGTTGCCTTCGAAGGTCGAAAGCAGATCGGGGGCCTGCATGTTGTAAACGACGTCCACGTCTCCGGACTGCAGGGCGTTGGTGGTCGCGGTGACGTCGGCGAAGTACTTCAGCGTCGCGGTCTTCACCTTCGGTGCCTCGCCCCAGTAGTTATCGCGTGCCGCCATGTCCATGGATTCGTTCGGCTTCCACGATTCTACGGTGAAGGGACCGGTGCCGACGGCCTTGGTGGCCAGGTCGTCGATGCCGCTTTCATCAAACATCGCCCCGACGCGGGTCGCCATGTCGTAGAGCCAGGCGTTGCTTGGCTGTGCAAGAACAACCTGGACCTCGGTGTCGCTGACGACGTTGACGGAGTCCACGACTTCCATCTTGTCCTTCACACTTGAGGTCCAGGCATCGGACTTTACGCGGTCGATGCTGAACTTCACGTCGTCGGCGGTGAAGTCTGCTCCGTTGGAGTATTTCACATCCGGGTGGAGCTTGAAGTCGTAGGTCTTGCGGTCATCGCTGACGGTCCAGGATTCCGCCAAAAGCGGTTCCAGCTCGCCGTCTTGGTTGATCTGCACGAGTCCCTCATAGACATTGGCCATGAGCGCCTGAGGAATGGCTGAACCTGCCGTGGTGGTGAAGTCGAGGTTGACCGGAGGACCGGTGAGCGCGACGGTCACCGCCGTCTTTTCCGAATCCGTGCTTTCCCCGCTACTTTCACCAGCGCCAGCAGAACAAGAGGTTAGGGCTAACGTCGTGGCCAGCACTGCGGCCAGCGAAAGACTGATTTTCTTGGAGCGGGACATGTCGTGCTCTCCGATGGTAGGAGACGGTAGTCGGTTCGACCCTTACATGTGACTCATCTAACAGGATGGTCTTGTATATTTCAACCTAGACGCATGGTCTTACCAGTGAGATGATGTGGCGTACTACGCTAAGGCCGCTTATCCTTGGCAACAACCCCACACAGCATTGGTGGAATATCCATATCCACCCCGAAAATTCACACGATTTCCACTTTAGGCCTACTAGTTACGACCACAAGAAAAATCCGGACCGCCGCGCGAGAAAGAGCATATTATGACCTCAATACGTGTTCGTGCAACAGGATCATGTTGGTCCAAGCCCCTCCCCGCTGATCAGTCATCCCCCGCTGTCAGCTATTCGGAGGTCCCTCACGGAAAGTTCGCTGATTTGGGCTTGCACGGACCCGAGAATTCCATGCTCAGGGGAAACTCTCACTGTGCTCGTTATTCCGGGTCACCCCTTTCCGGCAAGAGGCAGGCTCCGGCCTGCACACCATTCCAAAGGTCAGGTCCCCAATGAACACCTTCTCATTCACTCCGGCCGTAGCAACACTGACGTACGAGCGCGTTGTCGAGCAGATCGAAAAGGCCATCACCTCGGGTTCGCTGGTACCCGGGGACCATCTGCCCTCCGAACGTGAGCTGATGGTCCAGTTCTCGGTCTCCAGGCCCACAATCCGCGAAGCACTGCGGGTGCTTCAGGCCATGGGGCTGGTCGAATCCAAGCCCGGCGGCCGGGGCGGCCCCAAGGTACTTGAACCATCCCCGGCAACGCTGGCCCGGTCCTTTACCACCATGGCGCGGATGGACTCACTGTCGATGCACGATCTGGTGCCCTTTCGGCTCGTGCTTGATTCCGCCGCCTGCCGACTGGCCGCCGCCCTTCATACCCCGGAGCAACTCCAGCGCATGCAGTCAGGTATCGAGCGCATGGAAGCTGCGGTGGGCACCGACGCCCAAGCCTTCGCCCGGGCCGACGTGGAATTCCATGAAGCAGTCTGGGAGGCGAGCGGAAATGCGCTGGTTTCTTTGTGCGGCCAGGCGGTATCCGGTGCGATCTTCGAGCTCATCACTCAACAGCTCAAGGAATCCTCCGACTCAGAGCGCACGGAGGCAGATTCCGCCACCCTGGATCGGGGCATCTTCGAAGCTATCGCGGCCCGCGACTCTTTGTCAGCCGGCAGGCTCGCCCGCGAGGCGATCTACAATCGCTATCGGGCGCTGCTCCCCGCCGATGCCGTGGCTGGACTGGACGCACTGCGGCTCTAGGTCACTCACCTTCGCTAAAGAACGGGCTTTCCGGAGCCAAGGCCTATCTCCACTCAAGAACCATGCAGCCTAACAGCAGTTGATAGCGGCAGAAGGACACTAGTCGGTCTGCATAATTACTTCTCGCTTGCATTGCTCAAACAGAACGGCGCATTCTCGACGAAGAAAACCCCGGTTCCAGTCAGGAAATTGGGGAATCCGAAGGAAGCCTAGCGACGGAGGCCGGATCTCTTGATAAGGGTACGGTAGCGCTCGATGGCGGTGCTTCGAGGTACGCAATCAAACGACGACCAACCAGGTCCGTCAGGCCGCGACGGGTATGGTGATCATGCTTGTGCAACTTCGGGTGGTCGGACAGGTCGAAATACGATGTGACATCACGGCGATCTGGATCTCCTGTGAACCGGTGTCGCCTTTGTTGGTGGCGTAGACCTTCACGATTTCCTGCTTCACAGCGGCGTCCGGTGCCACACTAGCTCCTAGATGAGTAAGTCCTAATTCGGTGTGATTCCAGAACAGACCCCCAACAATTTCGCTGAGGTATGTTATTTGCTCGCGGAGAGCCTTATCCGGCAGAGCGACTCCACGAATACCGGGCTCAGTTCCCTTTGGCGTTCAGACTGCCCAGGCTTGATCTGCCCCGCTCTTTCGGAAGCGTTTATAAGACCCCTGCTCACTTTCACTTCAGGTTGGTTATTCCGCCGATCACACGAGACGGGTATAAGTTTCGTATACTTTCAAGGAAAAAATCCTCTTCGAATAATTCCTTCATTCAATATTCTGAAAAAATCAACCATGGTAGGCACTCTAAATGAGGAGCCATGGGAACACGCTGCGAGGATTCAGTCTTATGGGATAACTTTTGGAACCTATCATTCAATTCTCGATCAACGCCGACTGCACATCGCAGCGCCATTTATCACCGGTGCAACGGCAGGTTTCCGCGCTCAACAGATTTCACTGTGCGTCATACTACCGATAGCTGGGAGTACGCGACGTCTCATATATCTTAAAATTCTTGGGATTTAGCTTCTATTCCCGGCCCTGCCCACAAAGTGGCGCCGATGGGAAACACGAAGCCCCAGACCTCACCGATCCGTCTCGGCGATGCCTGGGGCTCTGCTCGATTCATACCCGCGCCGGCTTCTAGAAAAGCTGGCTGCGGAGCAGCGTTACGGGGCCAGGAGGTACGAGGTGGTCTCGCTGCCTTCTCCAGCTTCAACCATCTCGTCCGCCGGATCCTGCGCCTGGGAGCCCAGACGACCGCTGGTGAGCTTGTTCATGATCATGGCGATCGCACCATCACCGGTCACGTTCGTGGCCGTGCCGAAGCTATCCAAGGCAATGTACGCGGCGAACATGAGTCCCACCTCGGCCTCGCCGAAGCCGAGCATCTGCGTGAGCAGGCCGGCAGCCGCTGCGATGGCACCGCCGGGAACGCCCGGGGCGGCGATCATCATGACGCCCAACATCAGGATGAACGGCAGGTAGGCGCCCAAGGAGACCTCGCCACCGGTGAGCAGCAGCACCGCGATCGAGAAGCAGGTGATTTTCACCATCGAGCCCGAGAGATGGATCGTCGCGCATAGCGGGACGACGAAACCGGCAACGGAGTCCGAAACACGGTTCTTCTTGGTCGAGGCAAGCGTGACAGGGATCGTCGCGGCCGAGGATGAGGTGCCCAGGGCAGTGAAGTACGCATCGCGCATGTTCCACAGTGCCTTGAACGGGTTAACGCCGGACATCGAGCCCGCTATCGTGTACTGCGCAAGCAATACGACGAACGTCAGGGCGAAGGAGACGACGGCAACAAGCAGGAACTTCGTCACGACGGTGACGGCGGAGCCGCTGGCTGAAAGGTCCATGAAAATGCCGAAGATGAACAGCGGCAGTGCTGGCACGATGATGCGCCGGATAACCATCTCGACGATCGAACGGAACTCTACGGCCCCGCGGAAGAGCACCTTGCTGTGGAACGCCGTCAAACCAATGCCGATGATAAACGCGAGCACGAGCGCACTCATGACGCCGATAACCGGCGGCAGGACGATCTCTGTGGCCGAGTCCCCGGCGCTGGCAACCACGGTGAGGTACGGGCTGAAGCCCGATCCGGAATCCTCGCCGAGGGCGTCAAGGCCGCCTCCGGCCAGGGAGGAGGTAAACAGCCAGCGGCTCACGAAGTAAGCGAGAAGCCCGGCCAGGATCGTGGAACTGTAGGCGATAGCCGCGGTGATCCCGAGCCATTTTCCGGCACCCTTTCCCAGTTCGGCGATCGCCGGCATGACCAGGCCCAAAATGATCAAAGGAACAATAAAGCCCAGAAACCCCGAGAAGATCGAGTTATAGGTCAGGAACGCCCCGCCAAGCCACACGGGCATCACGGGTCCGGTCAAGATACCTAGGACGATGGCTAAGATTACCCAGCCGAGCAGTGGGATGGATTTAAGCAGCTTCATGGGGGTCCTCATGGTCGACTGAGTTGCAGTACGCGGGAAGGCGAGACGCGCTTGTGGCGCAGCGCACGCCTCAGCCATATTAGACGGTGTGGGGCAGAACACCCAACTCGGTGCGGGCGCTCCAGAACCGCCTGAGCCATCCCCCGCCCGGACAGAGCTGGGAGACGATCCCAACTCGGTCTGACCTAGGTGCTCTACGCTTGGAAGGGCACCCTAGTGATAGCGTGATTTGGCAGGTTCCGTGTTCTGAAAAGACTTTGGGAAGCACACCGAAACCCTTCAAGCACCAACCTGCCGACAATAAAAAATTCCCCGGCTCCCATCAGGGAACCGGGGAATTTCCAATCAAACCTAGCGACGCAGGCCGAGGCGCTCGATGAGCGTACGGTAGCGCTGGATGTCGGTACCCTTGAGGTACGCAAGCATACGACGACGACGACCAACCAGGGCCATCAGGCCGCGGCGGGTGTGGTGATCATGCTTGTGCATCTTCAGGTGCTCGGTCAGGTCGAGGATACGACGTGACATCACGGCGATCTGGACCTCCGGTGAACCAGTGTCGCCTTCGCTGGTGGCGTAGGCCTTCATGATTTCCTGCTTGACAGCGGCGTCTAATGCCACAATAACTCCTAGAGTTGTACCGCGTTTCGATATCACCGTCACCGGCAGGTGCACTCGCAACCGCGGACTGCAGCGGGCACCGCAGATCAGTCTAGCAAACCTCAAGGCGCCGCGTCGCGCATGGAGACCCAAACCACATGCCCTGCCGCAAACCCATGAAGGTCGACGCCTTCAGGTATTAGGCGCTGTTCACGGCTACAGCAACACCACGGAAAACGCTGCGACCGGGGGCATCCCCCGGTCGCAGCGTCCACCTTCTAAATAGAGAGCCGAAATCCGGTCCTTGCGGTTGCTACTTTGGACGCTTAGGGATCGTGTCGACCTTGTCCCAGCCGCGGCGATGTTCGCGCGATCCCTCGTGGGCGTCGCGGCTGCGGTAGAGCACGTACGGGCGGAAGATGTAGCCCACCGGGGCTGTGAAGACGTGCACCAAGCGGGTGAAGGGCCACACCGCGAACAGCGCGATGGCGGCGATTGCATGGAACTGGAAGCTGAAGGGTGCGCCGACCATCAACTCGGGCTGCGGGTTGAAGTAGAAGATGCTGCGGAACCAGACCGAGACACCTTCACGATAGTTGTACTCCCCTGCCACACCGGTGACGGTGTTCACCAGTCCACCCAGGATCACGATCGAGAGCATGAGATACATGACCTTGTCCATCACGGTGGTTGCCCCGAGGACCGCCTTGGTGAAGCGGCGCCGGTAGAGCAGGCCGATAAGCCCGACGATGGTGAAGACCCCTGCGATAGCACCGACAGAGATGGCCATGAAGTGGTACAGCGCATCCGAGACGCCTATGGCGTCCGTCCACGACTTGGGGATGCCAAGACCCATCACGTGTCCGAGGAAGACCGCCAGGATCCCGAAGTGGAACATCGGGTTGGCCCAGCGAAGGATGCTGCTCTCGTACATCTGGCTTGAGCGTGAGGTCCAACCGAACTTGTCATAGCGATAGCGCCAGATATGTCCCAAGACAAAGATCGTCAGGCAGATGTAGGGGAATATCAGCCAGAGAAAAGTATCCATCCCGCTCATCACGGGCCTCCTTGAATCGGTGCCAAATCCGGCATTCCATAGGTGTCCAGTCCGACCATTTCCTCTTCGGGGCCTTCGGCAATGAGCCGCGCTACGGCCTCGTGGTCCTTGCCCTTCAGCGGCGGAAGGGTGGCACAAACCGATTCGATCGCCCCGGACCACGGGGAGCCCACCTCGCGCAGGTGGATCCGCAGCAGCTCCAGGCCCGCCCTGTTGTCCAGGATCATCTTCAACCCCGCCTTGGCATCGGTCAGCGCACCGAACTCCAGGACCACGCAGAGGTGGTCCGGCAACTGCTCATCGGCCAGGATCAGCCCGGCCTTGGCGTAGACCTGCTTGATGCGCAGCAACGCCAGTCCCCTCTTGCGGGTTTCTCCGTTGGAGAAGTAGGTCAGGAACAGGCATCCTCGCCGGCGGGTGTCGAAGGTGTCGACGTATTCGCTTTGCGTCTCGCTGACCGTGGGCCGGCGCAGGTACTCGATGGTCTCCAACAGGCCCGAACCGATCTTGGGCGGCAGCGTCGAGGCCACGTCGCCGAGCAGGTCCAGGCGCGAGAGCAAAAGCTCATCGGGGTAGTCCAGCAGGATCGAGGCGCATTGCCACGCGCTGGTGATGTCTTGCCCCGAGAATTTCAGCGCCGGAACCCGGGGGCTCACGTCGTTGCTCCGTGGGTCGGTGTATCGGGGAACATGCCCTCGGGGGTACCCCGGCCGTCCCAGTTCAGCAGGTTGATGCGCACGCCTTCGGGGCGTCCCGGGACATCCGGTCCGCCGATGGAGGAGGATTCGCTGAAGGAATCATCCATCCCGCCCATGCCCGGCCCGCCGTCGACATCCAGCGAGCAGTCGGTGGCGGTGTTTTCCAGCTTGTGCGCATCCTCGTAGTGGGCGGCGGGGATGACGTAGCGTTCCTCGTACTTGGCGATCGCCAGCAGCCGGTACATGTCCTGGATCTGCTGCCCGGTCATCCCGACCGATGCGGCGATTTCCTCGTTGGGTTCCCATCCCATGTTGATGTCGCGCATGTAGGAGCGCATGGCGGCAAGCTTGTGCAAGACCTTATCCACCGGCACGGTGTCCCCCGCGGTGAACAGCTCCGCCAGGTACTCGATCGGGATCCGCAGCTGGTCGATGGCGGCGAAGAGGTTGTCCTTCTTCTCCGCGTCCTCGCCGGTCTCGGTGACCGCGTCCACCACCGGTGAGAGCGGCGGGATGTACCAGACCATCGGCATGGTGCGGTATTCGGGGTGCAGCGGCAGCGCCACCTTGTACTCGTTGATCAGGGCCCAGATCGGCGAGCGCTGGGCCGCCTCTATCCATTCATCCGGGATCCCTGCCAGGGCCGCCTCGGCCATGACCTCCGGATCGCGCGGGTCCAGGAACACGTTGCGCTGGGCTTCGTAGAGGTCGTGCTCGTCGGTGACCGATGCGGCCGCCAGCACGCGGTCCGCGTCGTAGAGCATCAGCCCGAGGTAGCGCAGGCGCCCCACGCAGGTCTCCGAGCAGATGGTGGGCTGCCCGATCTCGATGCGCGGGTAGCAGAACGTGCACTTCTCGACCTTTCCGGTCTTGTGGTTGAAGTACATCTTCTTGTAGGGGCAGCCACCCACGCACTGGCGCCAGCCGCGGCAGCGGTCCTGGTCCACCAGCACGATCCCGTCTTCCTCGCGCTTGTAGATCGCCCCGGTGGGGCACGATGAGACGCACGAGGGGTTCAGGCAGTGCTCGCAGATGCGCGGAAGGTAGAACATGAAGGTCTGCTCGTACTCGAACTTGATCTTGTCGCCGATTTTTTTGAGGATCGGGTCGTTGTGCGTGTTCTCCGTCGAGCCGGCCAAGTCATCGTCCCAGTTCGAGGACCAGGTGATCTTGGTGTCCTGACCGGTGAGCAGCGACTTGGGCCGTGCCACCGGTATGTGCTCCTGGGCCGGGGCGGTGGTCAGGTTGTCGTAGTCGTAGGTCCACGGCTCGTAGTAGTCCTTGATGCCCGGCAGGTTGGGTGCGGCGAAGATCGTCAGCAGGTTCTTCAGCCGTCCCCCGGCCTTGAGCTTGAGGCGGCCGCGCTTGGTCAGCGTCCAGCCGCCCTTCCACTTTTCCTGGTCCTCGTAGGTACGTGGGTAGCCCTGCCCGGGACGGGTCTCCACGTTGTTGAACCAGACGTGCTCGGCACCGGACCTGTTGGTCCAGACCTGCTTGCACGTGACCGAGCACGTGTGGCAGCCAATGCACTTATCCAGGTTCATCACCATCGCCATTTGGGCCATGACACGCATTTAGTACTCCACTTCCTGGCTGCGGCGGCGAATCACGGTGACTTCGTCGCGCTGGTTTCCCGTGGGCCCCATGTAGTTGAAGGCGTAGGTCTGTTGTGCGTAGCCACCGATCATGTGCGTCGGCTTGATCATTAGGCGGGTCAACGAGTTGTGGTTTCCACCGCGCTGGCCACTGGTCTCGGAGACCGGCATGTCGATCAGCCGGTCCTGGGAGTGGTACATATAGACCGTTCCCTCGGGCATCCGGTGCGAGACGACGGCTCGGGCGGTGACGGTGCCGTTGCGATTCACCGCCTCGATCCATTCGTTGTCCTTCACCCCGATCTTTTCCGCGTCCAACGGGCTCATCCAGATTCCCGGGCCGCCGCGGAACAGCGAGAGCATCAATAAGTTGTCCTGGTACTCGGAGTGGATCGACCACTTGTTGTGCGGGGTCAGGTACCGCACCGTGATCCCGGACTGGGACGCGGCACCGATGTTCGGTTCATCGAACAGCGCCGTCATGTCCAGCGGCGGCCTAAAGGTCGGCAAAGACTCGCCGAGCTCGGTCATCCAGTCGTGGTCCAGGTAGAAGTGCATCCGGCCGGTAAGCGTGTGCCAGGGCTTGAGCCGCTCCACGTTGATGGTGAACGGGGAGTACCGCCGCCCCCCGGATTCGGAGCCCGACCATTCCGGTGAGGTGATCACCGGGACCGGCCCGCGCTGGGTGTCGGCGAAGGTGATGCGCTTGCCCTCGTGTTCCAGGGACAGGTCATGCAGCCTCTTGCCGGTGCGTTTCTCCAGGGTCTTGAAGCCCTGGGTTGCCAGGCGCCCGTTGGTGGTTCCCGAGAGCATCAATATCATCTCGCAGGCCTGGAAGTCCTTGAGGATGTCCGGGCGGCCATCTGCCACCCCGCCGCGCACGGTACCGTTCTTCTTCTTCAGCTCCTCGATCTCCGGGCCGAGTTCAAAGGTGATGCCCTTGGTGGTGGCCCCGAGGGTGTCCAGCAGGGGCCCGATAGAGCGCATCTTCGCCCCGATCTGGGTGTAGTCCCTCTCGATCTCGACGATCTTGGGCATGGTGACACCGGGTTCGGGCTCGCATTGCCCATACTTCCAGTCCCGCACCTTTCCGTGCGGGGCGGCCAGCGCGTCGGGGGTGTCGTGGGTCAGCGGCACCGCGACCACATCGGTCTGCGTGCCCAGGTGGCGTTCGGCCAGCTTGCTGAAGACCTGGGAGATCTGCTGCCAGGCGTCCCAGTCCGTCCGGGCCAGCCACGGCGGGGAGATCGCCGGGTTGAAGGAGTTCACGAACGGGTGCATGTCCGTGGTGGAAAGATCGTATTTCTCATACCAAGTGGCCGCCGGCAGCACGATGTCCGAGTGCAGGGTCGAACTGGTCATCCGAAAATCCAGGGTGGTCAGCAGGTCAAGCTTGCCGATCGGTGCCTCTTCGTGCCATTTCACGTCCTTGGGACGGAAACGTTCCGCGGTCTCCTTCGCGGTGATGGTGTGCGAGGCCCCCAGCAGGTGGTTCAGGAAGTATTCGTTGCCCTTGGCCGATGAACCAATCAGGTTCGAGCGCCACAGCGAGAGCACCCGGGGGAAGTTCTCCGGTGCATCGGGATCCTCGGCGGCAAAGTTCAGCGTGCCCGCCTTGAGCTCTTCGACCACGTAGTCCTTGGCCGACTGTCCCTTCTGGCGTGCCTGGGCTCCGATCACCAGCGGGTTGCGGTCAAAGGTCGGGTAGGAGGGCATCCAACCCAGCCGTGCGGACTGGGCGATGACATCGGCCATCGTCTTGCCCGCCAGTTGGCCCTTGCCGGTCTGGGCGGTCAACGCGTCGGCGCCGAACTGGTCATAGCGGAACTGGTCGGTGTGCAGGTACCAATAGGCAGTCTGCACCATGTTCCTTGGTGGACGCATCCAGTCCAACCCGTTGGCCAGTTGGGTGTACCCGGTGAGCGGGCGGACCTTCTCCTGGCCCACGTAGTGCGCCCAGCCGCCGCCGTTGACTCCCTGGCAGCCGGTGACGGTGGTCAGGGTCAAAAAGGTGCGGTAGATGGTGTCCGAGTGGAACCAGTGGTTGGTTCCCGCCCCCATCAGGATCATCGATCGGCCCTTGGAGTCCTCGGCGTTCTGCGCGAACTCCCGGCCGATCTTCTCCGCCGAGGCCGCCTTGACCCCGGTGATGCGCTCCTGCCAGGCAGGGGTGTACGGGGAATCTGCGTCGTCGTAGCCGGTGGGCCACTGCCCGGGAAGTCCGGGACGTCCCACGCCGTACTGGGCCAGCAACAGGTCAAAGACCGTGGTCACCAACCTGCCGGCTACCCGGCGCGCCGGGACACCGCGTCGGATGACCCCGATGTTGCCCTGCCCCGAGTCGAAGCGAGGCATGTCCACCGTGACGTTCTCGTCCGCCCCGTCGATCAGCGAGAGCTTGGGATCGACGTCCCCCAGATCCAGGTTCCACTTGCCGTTGCCGGTCTCTCCATAGCGGTGGCCCAGGGTACCTGGGGGAACCACCAAGTTGTTGGTGGCCGAATCGATCAGCACCGTCTTGAAGGCGGCGTTTTCCTCTTCGGGGACAATCTCGTCGGTCAGGTCCTCTGCGGTGAGGAACTTGCCGGCGGTGAAAGTGCGCTCGCCCGCCGCGTCGCGTGCCTCATCGAGGGTGACCAGGAATGGAAGGTCGGTGTACTTCTTCACGTATTGGTTGAAATACGGGGTTTGGCGATCGACGTGGAATTCCTTGAGGATCACGTGCCCCATGGCCATGGCCAGGGCGCCGTCGGTGCCAGGCTCGGCGGGCAGCCATTCATCGGCAAACTTGGTGTTATCAGCGAAGTCCGGCGATACCACCACCACCTTTTGCCCGCGGTAGCGTGCCTCGATCATCCAGTGCGCATCGGGTGTGCGGGTCACCGGGACGTTTGAGCCCCACATGATCAGGTAGCCGGCATCCCACCAGTCCCCCGATTCCGGGACGTCGGTCTGGTCGCCGAAGACCTGGGGGGAGGCGACGGGCATGTCCGCATACCAGTCGTAGAAGCTGAGCATCGATCCGCCGATGAGGTTCACGAAGCGTGCACCGGAGGCGTGGGAGACCATCGACATCGCCGGGATCGGGGAGAACCCGGCGACCCGGTCCGGTCCCCACTTGCGGATGGTGTGCACATGCGCCGCCGCGACGATCTCGATTGCTTCGTCCCATGTCGCACGGACCAGTCCGCCCTTGCCGCGGGCCCGCTTGTAGCGTGTGGCACGCTCCGGATCCTCTGTCACATCCGCCCAAGCCAGCACCGGGTCCTTGAGCCGGGACTTTGCCTCGCGGTACATCTCCAGCAGGACCCCGCGGATGTAGGGATAGCGAGTACGGGTCGGCGAGTAGGTGTACCAGGAGAAGGAAGCACCACGGGGGCAGCCGCGCGGTTCGTATTCGGGCTTGTCCGGGCCGGTGGTGGGGTAGTCGGTGGCTTGTGTCTCCCACGTGATGATGCCGTCCTTCACATACACGTTCCAGGAGCACGAGCCGGTGCAGTTTACGCCGTGGGTCGAGCGGACAACCTTGTCGTGGCTCCAGCGGTCACGGTAGAAGGAATCACCGGAACGGCCACCGACCTTAAGCAGGGTGCGCCCGTCAGGGGATACGACCTCCTTGTTCGTAAAGAATCTTCGGGTCTTGATCAGCGCGTCCGTCAATCCGGTGTTCATACTGGTGCTCATGACTGTCCTTCTCCCCCTGGCAGCAACGGCCAGAATGAATCAGTAGCTATACCGGAAACCACGCAGCGAAACCCGGTGGACCCGGGTCAAGAACCTCGAAGTCCCATCACGGTAACACGGAAAAAGTGAGATCACCATCACATTTCACTCGACGTCCCGGCGGACGGAAACTGCGTTTCGAAAGGAAATTACGTCACCAAGACCTGCCCGAATCAGGTGCCCCTGCCGTTTTACGATTCCTGGGATGACGGTAGGAGCGCCCACGTTTCGCCACGACGCGGACCCAGAGGAAATTGCGCGCGGGAACAGGGCCCCCAGTCACCCCGGCCAAGATGGGCAACCCTCTAGGAACCTGGACGCGTGGACATATGCGCACTTGTCCGGCAGGGTTGCGTCGTTGCCCCATTCAGGGATCCCGGCGCCTTGGACGAAGGAACCCGGCCCGATTGCCGTGCCGGTTGCCAACGATTTCAGGCGCTTTTCCCTGAACATCCAACGAACAATGCCTGCTACCCGGCTTCAGTGGGCTTGCAGAGATGGCCCATGGTGCGACTTCGAAAAGCCCCGCCACCGATGTCAGCTAGCAAATCGTCTTCCCACCTGCATAGACTCGAGAGCAACCAAACAAAGGAAGATCGTGAAGAGCCGTGCCCGAGCCACGCTGCTACTCGTTGCCGCCCTCGGCCTAGCCGGGTGCACCGGTGGAACAGCGGCGCCTGAATCCGTTAAACGAACCGCGGAAGCGGTGCCGACGGCCAGCGCGGGCCCATCAGCATCCGACGCGCCTCAGGTTAAACCCGTGAAGGTGTTGGACCCTGAGACGGTCAAATCACGCGCAATTACCAACGGGCGCCCCATCGTCGCTTTCGACATCGAGTGCCAGGTCTGGAAGACGCCAATCGCCGGAACCGACGAACAGGCCTGGGCCAACAAGCTGAACTCCGAATTCCTGGAATCGAATGGCGCTAAATGCCCGGACCAAATAACCTTCCCGTCCTACTTCATCGAATCCTTTGGACCCGGTGCACCGGGTGAACTGGTGGTCGTGGCCGAAGACGACTCGGACCGGGTCAAGTCAGTAGACATATACGGCGAAGTATCGGAACTGACCGAGATTGCGACGGCCGTCCTCGGTGACATCATGGACGCAAACCCGGACGTGAAAACGGTTACCGCGACGCTTCCCCCGGCCGGCAAATCGGAGACCAGTGACAGGCGGGAAGTACAGCGCGTCCGCGCTATCCGCAATGAATAACGGCAATCTCCGTGCCAACGTGAACGGCACCGAGCAGCTGGACTTCGCTTCAGGGGTCGTGATGACCAAACGGGCGTGCGGACGGCTGCCGATCAGGCACCGCGAATTTGAACTTCAACCACTGCAGGATCTCCCGGCCGGCCGGCGCGGGCCATCGCGTCCAATGGCTCGAGGTGGAAGAAGACCAGAGCTGGAACGCAACGCATCCGCAGAATCAGCGACCGGCCGATTCCACTCAATCGAAAAACCATCAGTGCCAGACAAAGGGGAAACCATGAAGTACAAGAATGCGGCCGGGCTTTTCGTAGCCGGTATCACCTTTATTGTCGCCGGTCCGCTCATCGTTTCCATCGCTTGGACATTCGGCCTCAGGGCGGCCTTCATCAATCCCTCCACCGAACTCGGCGTGCTGTTCCTGATGATAGGGGCCTTGGGGGCGTTGCTCAGCTTCGTGGGGAGCATCTTGCTCATCGCCGCAACCTACAGGGCGTTGGTGAAGATCGATGCACTGCAGGTAATGCCCCCGACATCGAGCAGACGGGGGTTTCCGGTCGAGCGTCAATAAACAAGTACACGCGCTTGGCGCGTCCATGCCTTCCACACGCTGACCACAATGTGACCGCGCATTATTGGAACTGCCCAACCTCCCCCAAGGCGGCTCCGAAGCTGCATTGAACCCCGAACGGTTCAATGCCTTCATCGAATTATTCGACGTCGACCTCTTTGGGTGTCCGCCGACCGGCAGCCCGCAAGGTCAACACGACTACCGCAAGAACCACGACGAGCCCGCCCGATAACCCGACGACCAGCTCTTGTTGTGGCTGATGCGCCTCGAACAAGGGTGGAATCGACAGGATCAGCACTACCCCTGCGATGACCATTGCGATGAATGCGCTCAAGAACGTCTTGCCCATGTCGGCTCCTCAGTAGCCGGTGGCTACGCTCGGTGTTCGAAACACCACCGACGCTAGCATGGACGGCTACCAGGGGCCGCTTGGCTCCGGTTCCTGGAGCCAGACCAAGCGGCTTCGATGGCGGTTCGCCTACTCACGGCGAAGACCCATCGAACCGGATGGTGACCTCAGTTGCCATCCCGAAGCGCCCACCGTTGGCCGGCGCGACTTATTTCTGCCGTTGGCCGACATCACATGTCAAACCATTGAGGTTCCCCGTAGGATTCGACGTTCGGTCATGCCGCCTTGTGCATGTCACGCGCTCTTTCCAGGGGGAAAAATGAACAAACCAGTATTCCATCGGGGTGCCGGTCTTGGGGCCGCAATCACCTTGACCGCCGGCCTTCTTGCGATGGGTGCTCCTGCCCATGCCAGCGAGCGTCCCATCGACATTACCGGTTACAAGGTTTCGGACATCACTGTTGGGGACTCGAATTGTCGCAACCTCAAGGTATCGGCATCGACGAAGATCAAGGGCGAGTATGTGGATTCCTCCGGAACCGTGGATGTGACCCGCGGCGGCGGTGTTATCGATGCCCTGTGGCTCGACGGCCGCCAGATCACGGACCGCGCCTTCATCTGTCCGTCCTTCAGCGGTCTCGGAACCTACAAGGTGGGTCCGGCCGACATTTTCGCCGAGTTCGATTACTACGACAGCTTCTTAGAGGACTATTGGAGCGACTATCGCTCCTACATCGACGACACCAGCAAGAAATTCCAGATCCGGGGAAAGACCAAGAGCACGCTGAGCGCTAAGCGCAAGGGTTCGAAAGTGACCCTCACGGCCAAGGCCCAGGTCTACTCACCGGAGAAGTATCGCTATGCCCAGTACAACAGCGTCGGCGCGAAGTTCCAGGTGAAGTCGGGCAAGAAGTGGAAGACCATCAAAACGATCAACTTAAAAAGGGGTGCGGCGTCGATCAACGTCAAGCAGTCCAAGAGGAAGAGCTACCGGTTGCAGATTCCCACCGCGACATGGGCCGCGGCCAACACATCCAAGAGCATTTCCAAATAGTTCCCCACAGCAAAGGCGTCGTCAACCGACGTCTGGTGCCCGCGCTGCCCCACGTCGATGGCACCGCGGGGACTTCTGCCTGAAGGCTTCTTTCGAGGCCTTGATGTGCCCCGGCGGAACACCAGGAGCATCAAAGCGTGGCGTTCTTTGTCCATGCCCGTCTTTGTAGGGGCCATAAACAGAAGCCCCGGGACGGTATTGCAACGAGCCTCCGGATATGCGGGAACAATCATTTTCCTTGCGGTGCCGATAAATAGCTGTTAGTCCTAAGGTAGACGCGCGGAGTCGTAAACGGCACGTCGTTGTGGTTACAGGTAATGGCGGAAGACAAGGAAACGCATCATGGCACGCAAGAACACCCCCGAGGTCAATGAGCCCAGCGAATCCGAGATCGAGGTCGGGGAGCCAAAGACCTGGGCGGCGGGCATACCCGGGGTCATGCACTCCATGGGACCTGCCCTCAAGGACATGGGTGTGGAGCGCACCCGCAAGACGATGCTAAAAATGAACCACAAGGACGGGTTCGACTGCATGAGTTGCGCGTGGCCGGACCCCGACCACCGCAAGGTCTTTGAGTTCTGCGAGAACGGCGCCA